>JAVXWR010000426.1:0-5373 GCA_032230725.1 Actinomycetota bacterium | reverse complement strand
AGCCCTGGTCGGTGTGCCGGGCCTTCGTCGTGATCCCGGCGACGTCGGAGCCCGCCCCCGGCTCGGTGACGGCGATGGCGGCGATCGCGGTGCCCGCCGCGAGCGCGGGGACCCAGTGCTGCTGCTGCTCGGGCGTGCCGTAGCGGACCAGGTGCGGCGCGGCCATGTAGGCGCTGACCAGCGCGCTCACCGCGATGCCGCCGCAGGCGTGGGAGAGCTCTTCGGCGAGCACGGCAACCGCGGTGCACTCGCCGCCCTCGCCCGCCGACCCCCCGAACTCGGACGGGGTGAGCAGGCCGAGCAGCCCGGCGTCGCCCATCTCCTTCCACAGCCGTTCCGGCGGGCGCCCGGAGCGCTCGGCCTCGTCGACCACGGGACGGACGCGCTGGTCGGTGAAGGCCCGGACGCTGGCCCGGAAGTCCTCGTGCGCCTCGTCCAGCTCGAAGGCCATGCTGGGCTCCTGGTGCTCTTCGGTGTCTCAAGACGTTCGACCGACCGGTCGGACGAAGGTAGGCTGCGTCACAGCTCAGCGTCAACTTCGGCGGTGAGGCGCCCGTGAGGGAGTGCTGGTGGCCGCTCGGGACTCGGGTCCGGCCGGCGGGAGCCGGGCCGACGAGCAGCGTCGACGCATCCTGGCCGCGGCCGTCGAGGTCTTCAGCCGCCGCGGCTACCGGGCGGCCTCGATGAACGACATCGCCGTCGGGGTCGGGCTGTCGAAGCCGGCGCTCTACCACTACTGGCGCACCAAGCAGGACCTGCTCGTCACCGTCTACGAGGAGGTGCTCGACGAGAGCCTGCGCGGCGCCCGGGAGATCGTCGCCGCGGCGCCGACTCCCCTCGAGGCGGTGCGAGGGCTGATCGTCGAGCGGGTCGCCTACACCTGCGAGCACCAGGATCTGCTCAAGATCTGCTTCGAGGAGGAGTCGGAGCTGCCGGCCTCGCTCGCGGAGCCGATCTTGGAACGGCGGCGGGCGTTCGAAGCGGTGGTGCTCGAGGCGGTGCTGGCGCAGCTCGTGGCGTCGGGGCGCGAGCTGCCGATGGCACCGAAGGCCTTCGTCAACACCTGTCTCGGCGCCGCGAACTGGGTTTACAAGTGGTACGACCCGGCCGGCGCCCTCTCACCCCGTGAGCTGGGGGAGCAGGTCGCGGCGGTGCTGCTGCCCGCGTTGAGGTGAGGTCGCCGGATGCTTCCCGGGCCCTCCCGCCGTGCTTCCGCCGCGCTTCCGGCCGCTGTGATCGACGTCCGTGGAGCGAAGTGCCCCAGAAGTGGGGCATTCCGCTCCACGGAAGTCGATCCGGATGAAATCGGGTGGATCCGTCGCCGTGCGGGCCGCGTCGAAGAGATGTGCCCACCGATGAACACCGCCGCCGCGAGGCGGAGCTCAACGCGCTGGCGCGACGCCAGGACGGCCTCGTCTCCCTCGATCAGGCGCTCGGGCTCGGCTACAGCCACAAGACCGTGCGGCGCAAGGTGGCCACGAAACAGTGGATTCGGGTCGCCTACCGCGTCTACCAGCTCGCGAGCCACGCGCCTTCGCCCCGCGCCACCATCCGCGCGGCGATGCTCTCCATCGGCGACGAAGCCGTCCTGGTGGGTCCGGCCGCCGCCTGGTGGTGGGGGCTCCTGGACAGCAGGCCCGCACCGATCGACATCGCCGTCGAGCGGGAACACCGGCAGCGACGCCGTCCCGGAGTGTTCCTCGTGCGGCGGACCGTGCCTGCATCCGATCGCACGCTCCGCCGCGGGGTGCGGGTGACGACCCTCGCCCCCACCGTGCTCGACGCCGCCGCGACCCTCGGGGCGGTCGAGGGTGCACGCGTCATGGATCGGGCGCTCCAGCGGCGTGTGGTGACCGTGGAAGCGTTGCGGCACACCCAGATCCGGAGGTCCGGGCGTCGCGGCACGCCCCTGATCACTCGCCTGCTCGCGCTCGCCGCGGGCGGGGCCGTGTCCGAGGCCGAGCGTCTCGCGCACACGCAGATGCGTCGGGGCGGGATCGGTGGCTGGCGTGCGAACGTGGCCATGGACGTGCCGGGGTTCGGCCGCGCCGTGGTCGACGTCGCGTTCCCGGAGCAGAAGGTGATCCTCGAGATCGACGGCTGGGCCTTCCACCGCGATCTGCGCGCGTTCTTCGTCGACGGCCCGCGGCAGACCGCGCTCGCGGCCGAGGGGTGGGTCGTCGTCCGGACCCACTGGTACGAGCTGACCGAGACGCCGGAGACGTTCCTCGCCACCCTCCGGCGCGTCCTCGCCGCGCGGTGATGACGCCGTGACGGCGCACTCCGCCGCGCGGAAGATCGATCACGGCACGATGCGGGGCGTGCGGCGCGAGATTCTCCGCGAGCGACTCCTCGATGAGGACAGTACCTGACCGCCTCGCTCTCTATCGTGGTCCTCACCAGCAGGAACAGGGAGGACACCGTGACCGTGACCGAGAACCCCGTCGCACTCGAGACCCTCACCGGCGAGCGCCGGGACCTCGTCGAGACCCTCCGCGCCCACCGCAGGTTCCTCCTGCAGACGGTGCAGGGGCTCGACCAGGAGCAGGCCACGCGGCGGACCACCATCTCGGTGCTGAACCTCGCCGGACTGATCAAGCACGTGTCCGACTCCGAGGAGAACTGGCTCCGGTTCGCCGAGGAGGGCACCGAGGCGATGTCGATGGAGTGGCCCGAGATCGACTGGGACGACCCGGTGATCAAGCAGCGGATGGCGGACGGGGACATGCGCCACGACGAGTTCAACCTCGTCGGCGACGAGACGCTCGAGGGGGTGCTCGCCCGCTACGCGGAGGTCGCCGCGCAGACCGACGCGTTCGTGGTGGACGCCGACCTCGACGTCTCGTACCCGCTTCCCCAGGCGCCGTGGTTCCAGAAGGGTGCGTCGCGCTCGGTGCGACGGGTGCTGCTGCACGTCATCGCCGAGACCAGCCAGCACGCCGGCCACGCCGACATCATCCGCGAGGCTCTCGACGGCGCGAAGACGATGGGCTGAGCGCGGGGCGGAGGACTACTGCGACGGGGCCGTCGTCGCCGCGCGGGTGGTGACGCGGCGGCGCAGCTCCCCGGTGTCGCGGGCGTCGAAGCCCTGGAGGCCGAGCCAGGACGCCACCGCCTCGCGGTCGGGATGGCCGACCGGCACTACGTTGTAGACGTAGTTCAGCGAGCGCGCGGCGGCCTCCTCGGCGAGCCGGTCCATCGCCCACGCCCCGACCCCGCGCTGACGGAAGGCCGGGACGACGGCGACAAGCACCTCCGCGTCGCCCCAGGTGTCGTCGAGCCGCCCGAAGCCCGCGACCTCGCCGTCGGCGGTCTCGACGCGCCACCACGCGTCGCCGAGGGCGTCGCCCTCGTCCGGGGTGCCGAGCCCGTGCACGGTCGGGCCCGCCGGGGAGAAGGCGGCGGCCTTGTCCGCGTCCCAGCGCGGGGTGGGCTCGGCCGTCCAGGTCAGCTCGGGTGCGCCGTCGGTCACCGCTCGTCCTCCTCCATTGTCTACGCCTCTTCCCCCTGTCGTCAGAGTCTCGTAGAATGTGGCCCAGACGACAAGGGGAGGTCTCACGGTGACGGTCCTGGAGGAACCGGTCAACGTCGGGGAGGACTCCGCGGTCGCGGGCGCCCCGGACGCCCGGCCGCGGGTCGACTTCGACACTGACCCGGAGCGCTACCGGCACTGGCGGTTCAGCGTCGACGGCGAGACGGCGACGGTGTACCTCGACGTCGCCGAGGACGGGGGGATCGTCCCGGGTTACGAGCTCAAGCTGAACTCGTACGACCTCGGGGTCGACATCGAGCTCTACGACCTCACCCAGCGGCTGCGCTTCGAGCACCCTGGCGTCCGCAGCGTCGTGCTGACCAGCGGCAAGGACTCGAACTTCTGCGCGGGCGCGAACATCCGGATGCTCGCCGCGTCGAGCCACCCGTGGAAGGTGAACTTCTGCAAGTTCACCAACGAGACCCGCAACGGCATCGAGGACATGACCGACGCGGGCCAGGTTTGGATCGCCGCGCTCAACGGCACCGCGGCCGGCGGCGGCTACGAGATGGCCCTGGCGTGCGACCGCATCCTGCTGGTGGACGACCGCTCCAGCGCCGTGAGCCTCCCCGAAGTCCCGTTGCTCGGCGTCCTGCCCGGCACCGGTGGTCTGACCCGCGTGATCGACAAGCGGAGGGTCCGCAAGGACCGCGCCGACGTGTTCGCGACGAAGTCCGAGGGCTTCGGCGGCAGGAAGGCCGTCGAGTGGAAGCTCGTCGACGAGGCCGTGCCGCGGCGCGAGTGGGACCGTGTGGTGGCCGAGCGCTCGAAGGAAGCAGCGGAGGCGTCCGACCGACCGCGCGACGCCCAGGGCATCAGCCTGACGCCGCTGCGGCGGCACGAGACCGACGACGCGATCACCTACGACCACGTCCGCGTCGCGATCGACCGCGACGCGCGCACGGCCACCGTCGTCGTCGCCGTGCCCGACGAGCTGACCGACGACCCGGCGGCCCTGCACGACCAGGGCGCGGCGCACCCGCTGCTGGCGATCACCCGCGAGCTCGACGACGCGATCCTGCGGCTGCGCACCAACGAGCTCGAGATCGGCACGTGGCTGCTGCTCACCGAGGGCCCGACCGAGGCGGCGTTGGCCGCGGACCGGCTGATCGCGGGCCACCAGGACGATTGGCTGGTGGCCGAGACCACCCGCTACCTCAAGCGGGTGCTCAAGCGTCTCGACGTCACCAGCCGCAGCCTCATCGCGCTGATCGAGCCGGGCAGCTGCTTCGCCGGGCCGTTCCTCGAGCTGGCGCTGGCGTGCGACCGGCAGTACATGCTCGAGGGCACCTTCGAGGAGGACGAGGACGCCACACTGCCCAGCGGCGCCGCCGCAACGGACCCCGCGGCCCTCGTCGTCACCGACGCGCAGTTCGGCACCTTCCCGATGGGCAACGGCCTGACCCGGCTCGGGTCCCGCTTCTACGGCGACGACGAGGCCGTCGAGGCGATCACGGCGCGGCGGGGCGAGGAGCTCGTCGCCGCCGACGCCGACGACCTGGGCCTGGTCACCGACGCCCCCGACGACATCGACTGGACCGACGAGATCCGGATCCTGCTCGAGGAGCGGGCCTCGCTAAGCCCCGACGCCCTCACCGGCATGGAGGCCAACCACCGGTTCGTCGGCCCCGAGACCATGGAGACCAGGATCTTCGGTCGACTCACGGCCTGGCAGAACTGGATCTTCGTTCGGCCCAACGCGAGCGGCCCCGACGGCGCGCTGCGCAAGTACGGCACCGGCCGCAAGGCCGACTTCGACCAGAAGCGGGTGTAGCAGTGACCTCAGCGCGACCGAAGATCGACTTCGACTCGAAGATCCCCAACAACGTCGACCTCGCCGG
>JAVXWR010000421.1:0-5209 GCA_032230725.1 Actinomycetota bacterium | reverse complement strand
GGCTGGGTCCGCTGTCCAGCGGATCGATCGGGGATCGGGTGGGGCTGACCCGGGGCTCGGTCTCGAAGTTGGTGGGGCGCCTCGAGGAGGCCGGTCACGTCGTCGCGGAGCCCGACCCGGCGCACCGGCAGGGGCACGAGGTCCGCCTGCTGGCACACGACGAGCGCGATCGAGTGCTCGCCGCCTTCCGGCGCCAGGTGCGGGCCACCGTGCGGGCGGCCGTCGCCACGTACGCGCTGCACCGGGAGGACCGACTGGCGATCACGGCGGGCCTGCTGCTCCAGGTGGTCCACGGCCTGCAGATCACCGTGGACCGGGAGACGGAGCGCGCGTGGTGGGACCGGGCGAAGGTGCGCCGACGGCGGGCCAGGCAGGCAGCCGGCCTGGACTGACCACCCGGACCGCGCTGCCGCTCAGACCGCCGCGAAGGGGCCTACATGGGTCACCCGCACCACGGCGGAGCCGAGCTCGTCCGAGGCGTCGAGGTCGACGGTCGCGGTGATGCCCCAGTCGTGGTCGCCCTCGGGGTCGGCGAACACCTGGCGCACGGTCCAGGTCCGGCCGTGGTCGGTCACCCGGAACAGCGCGGGCCCGCGGGCCTCGGGCCCGGCGCCGAGGGTGGGGTAGTCGGCGTAGTAGCGCTCCATGGCGTCGGCCCACTCGTCGAGCGAGGGCCCGTCGTCGCCACCGAGCTCGGCGAGGTCGGCGGGCCAGCGGCGCTCGAAGAGCTCGACGCGGCGGAACATCTCGTTGCGCACCAGCACCCGGAAGGCCCGCTCGTTGCGGGTGACCGGGGGCGGCGCGTTGTCGACCGGGGAGGCGTCGGCGCCGGCGGCGTCCAGCTCGGTCGGATTCGACAGGGTCTCCCACTCGTCGAGCAGCGACGAGTCGGTCTGGCGGACGAGCTCGCCGAGCCAGGCGATGAGGTCGTCGAGGTCCTCGGTGCCGGCCGTCTCGGGGATCGTCTGGCGCAGCGCGCGGTAGGCGTCGGTGAGGTAGCGCAGGACCAGGCCCTCGGAGCGCGCGATCTTGTAGTGCGAGACGAACTCGACGAAGTTCATCGCGCGCTCGTAGAGGTCGCGCACGACGGCCTTGGGGGAGAGCTCGGCATCGCCCACCCACGGGTGGCCCTTGCGGTAGGTCTCGAACGCCGGCTCGAGCAGCTCGGCCAGCGGCTTCGGCCAGCTGATCTCCTCGAGGCGCTCCATCCGCTCCTCGTACTCGATGCCCTCGGCCTTCATCGCGCCGACGGCCTCGCCGCGCGCCGCGTTCTCCTGGGCGCGGAGCACCTGCTTCGGGTCGTCGAGCGTCGCCTCGACCACGGAGACCATGTCGAGGGCGTAGTTCGGCGACTCCGGGTCGAGCAGGTCGAAGGCCGCCAGGGCGAACGGGGAGAGCGGCTGGTTGAGCGCGAAGTCGACCTGCAGGTCGTCCACGAGCCGGACGGTGCGCCCGGCCTCGTCGGGAACCTCCAGGCGCTCGACGACGTCGGCCTCGATCAGGCCGCGGAAGAGCTGGATCGCGCGGAGGATGAGCTTCCGCTGGGTGGCGCGGTCGGCGTGGTTGTCCTCGAGGAGGTGGCGCATCGCGGGGAAGTACGGGCCGGGCCGCTGGGCGACCTGGAGCAGCATCGCGGTGGTCACCCGCATCTGACTGGTCAGCTGCTCGGGCTGGGCCTCGACGAGCTTCTCCATGGTGCGCTCGGACCAGGAGACGAAGCCGTCGGGCGCTTTCACGCGCACCACGCGTCGCTGCTTCTTGACGTCGTCGCCGGCCTTCGCGAGGCGCTTGGCGTTCTCCACCTCGTGCTCGGGGGCCTGGACGACGACGTAGCCGGCGACGTCGTACCCCGCGCGGCCCGCCCGCCCGGCGACCTGGTGGAACTCGCGGGCCCGCAGGTGGCGCACCCGCTGGCCGTCGAACTTGGTCAGGGCGGTGAACAGCACCGTCCGGATCGGGATGTTGATCCCGACGCCGAGGGTGTCGGTGCCGCAGATGAGCTTGAGCAGGCCGGCCTGGGCGAGGGTTTCCACGAGCCGGCGGTACTTGGGGAGCATCCCGGCGTGGTGCACGCCGATCCCGTGGCGGACCAGCCGCGACAGGGTCTTCCCGAACCCGGCCGTGAAGCGGAAGGACCCGATGAGCTCGGCGATCTGCTCCTTCTGGGCCTTCGTCGAGACGTTGAGGCTCATCAGCGCCTGCGCCTGCTCGATCGCCGCGGCCTGTGTGGTGTGCACGATGTAGACCGGGGCCTGCTGGCCGGCGATCAGCTCGGAGATCGTCTCGTGCAGCGGCGTGGTCGACCAGCGGAACGACAGCGGCACCGGGCGCTCGGTGTTCGCGACGACCGCGGTCTCGCGACCCGTGCGCCGCGTCAGGTCCTCACCGAAGAACGAGACGTCGCCGAGGGTGGCCGACATCAGCAGGAACTGGCACTGCGGCATCTCGACGATCGGGACCTGCCAGGCCCAGCCACGGTCGGGGTCGGCGTAGAAGTGGAACTCGTCCATCACGACCTGGCCGACGTCGGCGGCGGCGCCCTCACGCAGCGCCCAGTTCGCCAGCACCTCCGCCGTGCAGCAGATGACCGGCGCCTCGGGGTTCACGGCGGCGTCGCCGGTGAGCATCCCGACGTTGGCGTAGCCCAGCTGCGCCCCGAGCGCGAAGAACTTCTCGCTGACCAGCGCCTTGATGGGCGCGGTGTAGACGCTGCGCTCGCCGCGCGACATGGCCGTGACGTGGGCGCCGAGCGCGATCAGCGACTTCCCGGACCCGGTGGGGGTGGAGACGATGACGTTGGCGCCGGTGACCAGCTCGATGAGCGCCTCGGCCTGCGCCGGGTAGAGCTCCAGCCCGCGCTCGGCCGCCCAGGCGGAGAAGCCCTCGAACAGCTCGTCGGGGTCCGCGCCGGGGGTGGGGAGGAGGGTCGGGGTGCTCATCGCCCTCCATTGTCCCCGTGGGGCGCGGGATCAGGTGGACGCGGGGCTGGGTGAGCCGGGGGCCGGGATCCGATCGAGCGGTCGCCTGCGGGTCCGGGGACCGAAGACGGCCACGACCAGCGCGCCGACGATCCACGTGCCGGCGATGAAGACGAACACACTCCGGTAGCCCGACCCGGTGTAGAGCGCGGCGATCACGAGCGGACCGGCGGCGTTGGAGAGCCGTCCGACGCCGTAGGAGATCCCGGTGCCCAGCGAGCGGGTGCGGGTGTCGAACAGCTCGGGGGAGTAGGCGTAGGCGAGCGCCGTGTAGCCGCGCTCGATCATGTTCACGAGGAACCCGAAGACGACGATGAGCACCGGGTCGAAGGTCAGGCCGTAGAGCAGGCCGCACACGCCGATCGCCGCGCCGAACACCGCGAGCGTCCACTTGCGCTCCACGCGGTCGGTCACCGCGGCGGCCAGCAGGCAGCCCAGCGGTGCGCCGACGGTCGAGAGGGCGACGTAGAAGATCGAGTTCTCGATGCTGAAGCCCTGCTTGGCCAGCAGCGTCGGGGCCCAGCTGGAGTACCCGAAGAACCCGATCGTCTGGGTGACCCAGAGGACGCAGAGCAGCAGTGTGGGCAGCAGCGTCCGCCGGTGCAGCAACAGGCGCCAGAGGGACACGTCGTCGTCGTGAGTGGCCGATGCCGGCGGCGCGGTCGCCGGGGCGGGCGCGGGCAGCGGCCCGCGCTCGGCCTCGACCCGCGCCTCGATCCCGCGCAGCACCTCGTCGGCGCGTTCGAGCTCGCCGCGGTTCTCCAGCCAGCGGGGCGACTCGGCGAGGTGGCGCAGGAAGAACACGAACACCAGCCCGAGGGCGCCCCAGAGGTAGACGAGGCGCCAGGTCCATTCCGCGGCGGGGACGAGGGCACTCGCGATGAAGCTGGTCGCCGGCGTCCCGCAGATGCCGATCGCGATGGCGTAGGCCTGGTACTTCCCGCGGTTCGCGGCCGGGAAGAGCTCCGAGAGGTAGATGACCGCGACCACCGTCATGGCCGCGAGCCCCGCCGAGGTGAGGAACCGGAACACCCCGAGCGAGACGACGTCCCAGGAGAACACCGACACCAGGGAGAACAGCCCGAAGAAGACCGTCGTCGCGGCGAGGGCCCGCTTGCGGCCGACGCGGTCGGCGAGCGCGCCCGCGACGATCGAGCCGAGGAACATCCCGACGAACGAGGTCGAGGTGACGTAGGCGATCTGGTTCACCGTGACGCCCCAGAGCGTGATCAGCCGGGGTGCGGTGACGGCGAAGGTGTTGATGTCGGCGAACTCGAAGAAGTACGCGAACGAGACCGCGACCAGGGTGATCTTGTGGAAGCGGCTGATCGGGAGCCGGTCGAGCCGCCGCGCGGCGTCGGGGGTGGCGAGCGGGGTGGTCATCGGTCGACCTCCGGCCAGTAGAGGCGCATCGGGTTGTCGACCAGGAGGCGCTGCCGGGCCCGTGCGGTCGGGGCGACGTGCGGGATGTGGTCGACGAGCAGCCCGTCGTCGGGCATGTGGTCGCTGAGGTTGGGATGGGGCCAGTCGGTGCCCCAGAGCACGCGGTCGCCGAACTCCTCGACGACGCGGCGGGCGAAGGGCACGACGTCGCGGTAGGCGTTCCGCTCGCCGTCGAGCGCCGGCGGACCCGTCACGGACAGGCGCTCCGGGCAGCTGACCTTGACCCAGACGTCGTGACCGTCGACGAAGCGCAGGAAGTGCGAGAACGCCGGGCCGTCGACGTCGCCCGTGACGTCGGGACGCCCCATGTGGTCGACGACCAGCGGGACCGGCATCGCGCCGAGGACGCCCTCGAGCTCGTCGAGGTCGGCCGCCTCGAAGTAGATGACCGCGTGCCAGCCGAGCGGGGCGATCTTCGCGGCCACCACGGCCAGGTCGTGCGCGGGGGAGGCGTCCACCAGGCGCTTGAGGAAGTTGAACCGCACCCCCCGCACCCCTGCCTCGTGCAGTCGCGCGAGCTCGTCCTGCGTGACGTCCGGGCGGACGGTGGCGATGCCGCGGGCGAGTCCCGCGGAGTCGCGCACGGCGTCGACCATGGCGCGGTTGTCGGCGCCGTGACACGTCGCCTGGACGACGACGCGGCGGGCGACGCCGAGATGGTCGTGCAACGCGGCCAGTTCGCCGCGCCCGGCGTCGGTCGGGGTGTACTTGCGCTCGGGGGCGTAGGGGAAGACGTCCCCGGGTCCGAACACGTGGCAGTGCGCGTCGACCGTGCCCGGGGGCAGCCG
>JAVXWR010000409.1:0-3655 GCA_032230725.1 Actinomycetota bacterium | reverse complement strand
CGGCGACGCCGGCTGCCACGACGACGGCCGGGCCCACGACGACCACCACGGCCACCCCGACGAGCACGACGACGGGTGTGGTCACCGGGCTCGGCGCGGTCGCCTCCACCCTGAGCTGGACGGCCGTGACGGGCGCGACGTCCTATCAGTTCCAGGCCTCGACCACGGCGGACTTCGCGGCCCCCGTCGCCTCCGGCACGACGTCCACGACCTCGTCGACGGTGACCGTGCGTGCCCTGGTCAAGACCACGGTCTACCTGCGGGTGCGCGCCGCCGCGGGCGCCTGGACCGGGGCGTGGAGCCCGACGCTGACGTCGTCCGCGGGCCCCTGCCTCCTCTGACCCGGAACGGTGGGTCGGCGGTCCGCCGGGGTGGTGATCCGGGCGGGCGCGGGGCCCCGAACCCATACTGGAACCGTGGTGATCCCCGAGGGTCCGGAACTCGTCGTGCTCCTCGACCCCGACGGCGCGGCGATCGGCACGGCTCCCAAGGCCGAGGTGCACCACGCCGACACCCCGCTGCACCTGGCGTTCTCCTGCTACCTCGTCGACGGCGACGACCGGCTGGTCATGACCCGCCGCGCCGCGACGAAGCGGACCTTCCCCGGGGTCTGGACCAACAGCTTCTGCGGCCACCCCGCGCCGGGCGAGGCCCTCGACGAGGCCGTGCGGCGCCGCGGCCGTCAGGAGCTGGGGGTCGACGTCGGGCCACCGCGGCTGGTGCTGCCGCGCTTCCGCTACCGCGCCGAGCAGGACGGCGTGGTCGAGCGCGAGATGTGCCCGGTGTTCACCGCCCGCGTCACCGGCGACCCGGTGCCCGACCCGGCCGAGGTCGACGACGTCCGGCCCGTGGCCTGGCAGGACCTGGTCGTCGCGGTCCGCGAGGGGACCTGGGCGGGCCTCTCCCCGTGGTGCGTCGAGCAGGTCACCGAGCTGGCGGCGCTCGGCGGGTCCCCGGGCGAGTGGCCCGCGGCCGACCCCGCCGCGCTCCCGCCTGCCGCGCACCTCGCCGCATGACGGGGGGTCGCGCCTTCGGCCATGATCACGAGCACCTCAGGCATCCGAGAGGGGCGCCGAACCTGCCGGACGTGCCCTTCGCGAAGGACGGAGTCCGCCCTCACAGGTCCACGAGCACGATCCCGGCCGCGACCACGACGGCGGCGATCACCCGCCCCTTCCCGAACCGCTCGCCGAGGAACACCGCGCCGATCACCGCCCCGATGACGATGCTCGTCTCACGGAGTGCGGCGACCGCGGCCGTCGCACCGCTGGTCTGGGCGATCAGCACCAGCCCGTAGGCCGCGAGCGACACCACCCCGCCGCCGAACCCGACGGCCAGCACCGGCCACGTCGTCATCCGCAGCCGCCGTCCGCGCCGCACGAGCGCGATCACCGGCATGACCGGGCCCTGGAGCAGGAACATCCAGGTCGCGTAGACCAGCACCGGGGTGGTGGCCACCGCCGAGGCGTCGACGACCGTGTACCCGGCGATCGAGATCCCGGTGGCCACTGCGGCGCCCAGTGCCGGCAGTGTCGCGCGCGAGGGGCGCCCGCCGTCCAGGACCAGGCTGAGCAGCCCGAGGGAGATCACGACGATCCCGACGAGCTGCAGCGCCGGCAGGTGGTGGCCGAGCACGACCTCGATCACCGCCACCACCCACGGCGCGGTGCCCCGGGCGACGGGGTAGACCTGGCTGAACTCGCCGAGCTGGTAGCTCGCCCAGAGCAGCAGTGTGTAGAGCACGTGGATCGCGGCGGAGCCCAGGACGAACGGCCACGCTCCCGACGGCGGCAGGCCCACGACGAAGGCCGTGGCCCCGCCGATCACGGTGTAGGCGACGCCGATCAGTGCGAAGCCGACGAGGCGGTCGGGCACCCCGTGGGCGATCGCGTTCCAGACGGCGTGCAGCACCGCCGCGACCAGGGTGATCGCGACGACGCCGGCGGGGACGCCGGACGAGGCGGGGGAGAGGACGAGTGCGGTGGCCACGGAGGCTCCAAGGCGATCGGTCCCATCCGCAGATGGGCACGTCGAACAGGAGCCCTCGGGGTTTCTATCCCGTCAGGTGTCGGCCGGACCGGCGTACCGGGGCGGCCGTGGCGCCGCTCGGTCCAGACCCCGGCCGCCCTCGTTGTGGGCTGGGAGGCGGGCGGCGGGCGGAACCCTAGGCGCAATCCTGGCGAACGGTACGCGGGAAGGGCCGGACGATCGGTGGTGCCCCGAACTGCTCACCGAGAAGAGTGGGTCGGTGACGTCTCGTGGTCCCGGCCTACTCCAACTGAGGAATATGCCGAGCCAAACCGGAGGTAAACTGTTGGCGCTGTGAACAGAGTGTCATCGTGACGGGGTCCTCGGCCCGCCCGGGGCTGAGACCCACCACGGGAGTAGGCCATGTTGACCATGCCCGATGTCGCCCGCCGACTTGGCGACGTCAAGGAGAAGACCACCGCAGCACTGCGGGCCTCCGAAGCCGACCGGGGGGCCTCGGTGGTTCTCGTGGCCGTCGTCCGGGAGTTCGACGTGAAGACGGACAAGGCCATGCGCGGCGCGACCGACGACGGGTCCGCCCGGGACTCGGTCATCGAACTGGAGCAGGCCGGGGACAGCGCGAAGGCGGCCGCCGAGGCGGACCCAGAGCTGGGCGATGCCGCCCGGGACGCTGTCCTCGCCGCGCATCTCGCGATCTGCATCCTCAAGACCGAGGTCTGACCAGGGATCGAAGCAAGGGCCGACGCCGCCGGCCGGAGACACGGCCCGATCGACAGCGCCGTCGGTTGTCGGGACCTGCACCCCGATCAGGTCGGCCGGCGCATCAGCCTCGGTCAGGGCGCGGACTGCCCGGGTAGGTCCCGAACTGCCAGTGGTTGCCCTCGGGGTCGAGGAGCGTGCAGTCGTGCGAGCCGTACTCGGTGTCGTAGGGCTCGGCGACGACCGTCGCGCCGGCCGCGACGGCCCGGGTGAAGACCTCGTCGGTGTGGGGGGCGTCGCGGGTCACGACGTAGCCGCCGAAGGACCCGACCCGCAGGCTCCAGCGTCCGTCGGCGGTCTCGCGCTCCTGGCCCATCATGAGTCCGCCCCCGAGCGGCCAGGCCAGCTCGGCGTGCACGATCACCCCGGCGCCGTCGGTGTGGACCACCGTCTCGGTGAACCCGAACGCGGAGACATAGAAGTCGATGAGGGCGCGGGCGTCGCGGGCGCGCAGCGTGGGCCACACCTGGGCCGGCGGCGTCGTGGTCGTGGTCGTGGTGGTCGTGGTCGTCTCGCTCATGTCACCGAGGATGGCCGCCGGACGGGCTGGCGGTCTTGAACGGATCCGACGTCGGGGCCCAGCCCGGCGTCGGGGTCGTCGGACCCGCCCGACAGCCCGGGGCGGACCTCCTCCTCGACCCATCGCGTGGGCGAGCACCCGGCCAGGGAACGGAACTCGCGGGCGAGATGCGCCTGGTCGGCGTAGCCGTGGGTGGCCGCGACGTCGGCGAGGGCGAGGGCACCCTCACCGGCGCGGCGGGCGACGTCGCGGCGCGCCCGGTCGAAGCGCGCCATCCGGGCAGCGACCTTCGGGCCCACCCCGAACTCCGTGCGGAACCGGCGGCCGAGGTGGTCGCCGCTCCACCCGACGTCGCGGGCGAGCGCCCCGACGCCGGCGGGCTCCGGC
>JAVXWR010000345.1:0-2960 GCA_032230725.1 Actinomycetota bacterium | reverse complement strand
GGCTTGCCCAGCAGCACCGCGGCGTCGTTCACCAGGTAGCGCGTGGCGAAGTTGTCGGTGCCGTCGAGGATCAGGTCGTAGTCGCGGAAGATGTCCAGCGCGTTCGACGAGTCCAGCGGCGTCTCGTGCAGGTTCACGGTGACGAACGGGTTCGTCTCGGCGATCGACTCCTTGGCCGACTGCGCCTTCGACTTCCCGATGTCGGACTGCCCGTGGATGACCTGGCGCTGCAGGTTCGACTCGTCGACGACGTCGAAGTCCACGACGCCGAGCGTCCCGACGCCGGCCGCGGCCAGGTACAGCAGCGCGGGGCTGCCGAGACCGCCGGCGCCCACGCACAGCACCTTCGCGTTCTTCAGGCGCTTCTGACCCTCGACGCCGACGTCCGGGATGATGAGGTGCCGCGAGTAGCGGGCGACCTCCTCCTTCGTCAGCTCGGCGGCCGGTTCCACCAGGGGCGGCAGGGATGCCATCGCGTGCGTCTCCTTCGTCGACTGCTCGACCTGATTCAACCCCACGCGGCCGGTGCGTGTTCCCGACGTCCGGTGGTGGCCCGACTCAGCGCGGCGCCGGACCCCCGACCGGGAAGGGCCAGGCGTTGGGCCGGCAGGCCTTGCCGTCGCGCGGGATCTCCCCGCCCTGCGGGCTCGAGTCGGTGAGCTGGGCGAGGTAGTCGTTCCGGACCCCGAAGCTCTGCTGCATCATCACCGGCGCGAGCGCCCCGCCCGCCCCGCACGGCACGTGCTGGTTGCCCAGGGCGTGGCCGGCCTCGTGATTGATCGCGTACTGCCGGTAGAGCCCGAGCTGCCCCTCGAAGGCCCCGGCGCCACGGACCCACCGAGCGCCGTTGATCAGCACGCGGCCCAGGTCGGACTGCCAGCACGAGGCCTCGTAGCGGATCTGGTAGCCGCACCGGGCCCGGGTCGTGAGCTGCGAGGTCAGGCTGACCCGGAAGTCGGGGGCCCGGGCTGCGGCGGCGTCGACGCGCCGCAGCGCGATCCGCCCCGAGCCCGCCCAGCCGCGCGGGTCGTCGAGGGTGGCGTCGACGGCCGCCGCGAACGCCTGGTCGCCCTCGGCCACCACCGCGCCGTCCTCGATCTCGACGGTGTAGGTGTACGGCCGGCCCTCGCCGACCGGCGGGGTCGTCCCCGGCACGACGCGCCACGTGCCCCGGCCCGAGACCGGGAAGGCCCCGCCGGCGGGCAGGTCGGCGGTGGGGACGGTGGGCACGGCGGCGTCCGCGAGGTCCCCGCCCGTCGGCGCCTCCCCGACGACCGGGCCCTCCGGCGCCGGGCGCACCTCGGCGGGCTCGTCGACCGGGAGCAGGGTGCGCGCGAGCACGAACCCGGTGAGCACGAGCAGGACCACGGCCAGCGCCCCGAGCGCGAGCCGCCGGCGCGCCCGGCCGGCGTCAGGAGCCTCGTCCGCCCGCCGGGTCTCCCACGACACCGCGAGCGCTCGCCGCGGCGCCTGCTGCCCCGTCCCGCCGACGGTCGAGCTCGAATGCGCTCCGTCCCCGGGCGGCGCGATCCGCCCGATCCGGTCACCCGAGGAACGACACCTCGGGCACGCTCGGGGCCCGGTCGGCGGGGTCCCAGCGTCCGGCCGCGACGGCGTCGTCCATGCCGAGGATCGCGCGCGCCACCAGGGCCGGGGTCTCCATCTGCGCCACGTGCCCGACGTCGGGCAGGCGCAGCAGCCGGGCCCGCGGCACCGTCGCGACCGTCCGGCGCGCCTTGCGCACCGAGATCAACCGGTCCTGCTCGCCCCAGACGACGAGCGTCGGGGTCGTGACGCGGGCCGCGGTCGCCCACAGCGAACCGGCACCGCGCGCGAACCACGTGCCCACGAGCCCGCCGAAGGAACGGTGCAGCGCCTCGGCCCCCCAGGGCAGGTCGAGCCGCTCGGCGGCCTCCGCGGCGGCCTGCGCGAACGCGGCCTCGCTGACGCAGCCGGGGTCGGCGTAGCAGAGCGCCATGGTGCGCCGCAGGCGCGTGCCGGCGTCCTCGGCGGCCAGCTCGCGGCGGGTACGCGCCCCGACCACCGGGATCGCGGCCAGCGCCATCTTCCCGTCGCCGAGCCGCGCCGGAGCCGGCCGCAGGTCGGGGACCGCGGGGCTGACCAGAGTCGTCGTGAGCACGAGCGACGGGTGGTCGGCGGCGACGGCGAGCGCCACCGCGCCCCCGAGGGAGTTGCCGATCAGGTGCACCGGGCCGTCGAGCGTCCCGAGGAACGCGGCGACGGTGCGGGCGTGCGCCGACAGCGAGTAGTCGCGCGAGGGCAGCGGCTCGGAGCGACCGAAGCCGGGCAGGTCGACCGCGACGCCGCGCCAGCGCGAGGACAGCGCGCCGGCCAGGTCGGTCCAGTTGGTCGAGGACCCGCCGAGGCCGTGGACGTAGACGACGGTGGCGTCGTCCCCCGGACCGGGGACCCGCGGGGTCTCCCGGACGTGGAGGCGGACGCCGTCGACGACGACCCGGCGTCCGGGCCAGTGCGGCGTCGGGTCGCCGATCGGGCCGAGCGCGGTGGCGGGCGCGAGCGGGGCCACCGGCGCCGGCTCGGCGTCGAGGGCGTCGCGACGGCGCGCGGGCCGCGACCACCCGCCGGTCGGCGGGCGCCCTCCCGGCAGCGTGATCGTCATGCCACCAGCATGCAGGTGGCCACGAGGTGAAGCGAATCCCACCCCGGCGTGTCCACCGGGTGGCTCACCCGACCCGCGTGTGACGAACGCGCGTCCGGGAATCGGTCGGTAGGGTCGACCGATCGGGGCGGGCGCTTCATCCCAGAGGTGTCCGTGACGGTGGACCCCGGTCGACGGCGGAAGGACGGACCGGATGAGCGAGACCGGCGCGGTGGCGCCGACGGCGGCGGGCCGCCCTCGGATGTCACGCTCGCAGCGGCGAGCCCAGCTCCTCGCGGCGGCCAGATCGGTGTTCGGCGCCCAGGGCTACCACGCGGCG
>JAVXWR010000318.1:0-3804 GCA_032230725.1 Actinomycetota bacterium | reverse complement strand
GTGATCGAGGCCGTCCCGTGATCCCGCAGTGTCCGCAGCGCGACCTGCGTGCAGGAGTGCGCTCGCGCCGACCCCCCGGACGGCCTCGTGCAGCCACGCCCGCAACGCCTCGGTCTCGGCGCCGGGGGCGTCGGCCGCGAGTTGCCGGACCTCGGGCGTGGTGAAGGACCGGACGATCCCGACGAGGGTGATCGCCGCGAGCCGGTCGGCGGGGGCCGGAGAGCTCCGCCCGGCGTCGCGGGCGAGGACGGCGGTGACGGCGTCCTCGTACTCCCCCCAGAGCCGCAGGAGCCGCGACCGGAGCGCGGGCGCGTCGCCGGCCCGCCGGAAATAGCCCTCGATGCCCGTCGACGCCTGGTCGGGTGCGTCGAGGGCCGCCCCGAGCACCTCGCCGACCGCCTGGGCCGGCGTCGTTCCCGGAGCCCGATCCCGAACCGCGGTGACGAGCGCGTCGAGCAGACTCGTGTCGGCGACCGCCAGGTCCTCCTTCGAGCGGAAGTACACGAAGAGCGTCTTCACCGAGACGTCGGCGGCATCGGCGATCTCGGCGACGGTGACCGCGTCGTAGCCGTGCTCGGAGAACAGCCGCCCTGCGACCTCGAGGATGCGGGCCCGGGTCGCCGCCTTCTTGCGCTCCCGCAGCGGGAGCCGCTCGCCCGCGGTCACCTCGCCATCCCACCACGTGTCACCCCAAGAAGACGAGTGGCGCGCACTTAGGTAAGTGACTTACCTTCAACATCACCTGAAGGAGGTAGGCGCATGGAGTGGACAGGACGGGTGGCCGTGGTCACCGGCGGGAGCAGCGGCATCGGGTGGGCTACGGCGGCTGCCCTGAGTGCGCGGGGCGCGGCCGTGGTGATCGTCGGCCGCGACGGGGGACGGCTCGAGACGGCGCGGGCGGCGATGCCCGGGCCGGGCGAGGTGACGACGGTGGCGGCCGACCTGCGCGACGAGGACGACGTCGACCGGCTGGTGGCGACGGTCGGCGCACGCGACGGCCACGTCGACCTGCTCTTCGCCAACGCCGGCGTCTCTGACGCGCCGCCGCTGGCCGAGACCACGCGGGCCGACGTCGACCGCCTTCTCGACACCAACGTGCGCAGCGTGTTCACGACGATCGTGCGCGGGCTGCCGCTGATGGCCCGCGGTGGCGCCGTCGTCGCGACCAGCTCGGTGGCCGAGGCGAAGGGCCGGCCCGCCGACCCGCTGTACGCCGCGAGCAAGGCCGCCGTGCGGAGCCTCGTCCGGACCCTCGCCCTCGACGACGACGTCCTCTCCCGCGGCGTGCGCGTCAACGCCGTCACCCCCGGGTGCATCGCCACCCCGCTGACCGACCAGGACGACGCGGAGTCCCAGGCCGCCATCGACGCGTGGGTGGCCGACGCCGTGCCGATGGGGCGGTGGGGCCGGCCCGAGGAGGTCGCGCAGGCGGTGCTCTTCCTCGGTGGCGACGAGGCCGCGTACGTGACGGGCAGCGAGATCCTCGTCGACGGCGGGCTGGCACAGACGTGAGGCCAGGAGCGGTCGTCGTCCTCGGCGGTGGGCCCGGCGGTCTGGCCGTCGCGCGGCTGCTGGCGTGCCACGGCGTCGCCCGCGCCCCTCCTGGCCCGGCTCGGGGTCAGCGACGCGGGAGCCGGCCGGGCCGGGGCCACAGCCGATGGGTGACGACGGCGAGGGTGACCGCCGGACCGAGGGTGCGGGAGTCGGTGGAGTCGGCCGGCGCATCGCCCACGGCGAACCAGCACGCACCGTTCGGATCCTCGCCGGGGAACCGCAGCGCGAGCCGCTTCACCGAGAGCTGCCCGGGCCGGGCGGGCCAGCGCACGAGGGCCACCGCCCCGGCGCGTGGCCGCAGGCCGGGGACGGCGAGTACGACGTCGCCGTCGTGCAGCGTCGGGACCATCGACCGACCGCGCACGGCGACGCGATGCACTACCCCGCCCATGCCCCGCGGAAACTCCGTCCGTCGCCCACCGAGGCGCATCCCACGGCCCTCCCCACCAGCACGAACGGCTCCCGGCCCCGCCCGAAGCACCTCGGCCGACGATCAGCTCCGTACGGCTGCCCGGTGGCCCGCACGGGAGTAGGTTGGGCCGCGGTCGGAACGATCACCGTGATCCCCCTGGAGGGGAGTTGGGAGGCGACATGGGACTGCTCACGAGTATTCTCCGTCCGCGCCTGGAGGCCACCGCGCACTGCGACCTCCCCTGCGGCGTGTACGACCCGGCACAGGCCCGCATCGAGGCCGAGTCGGTCAAGATGATCCAGTCGAAGTACCAGGACTCCGACGACCCGGAGTTCAAGGAGCGCGCCATCCAGATCAAGGAGGAGCGCTCCGACCTGGTGAAGCACCACCTGTGGGTGCTCTGGACGGACTACTTCAAGCCGCCGCACTTCGAGAAGTACCCGCAGCTGCACGAGCTGTTCAACAAGGCCACCAAGGCCGCCGGCGCCACCGGCACGAAGGGGTCCACGGACCCCAAGACCGGTGACGAGCTGCTGGGCTACATCGGCGAGATCTCGGACATCTTCTGGGAGACCAAGAAGGGCTGAGTCTCGACGCATCCTTCGGCGCGCCCGTCCCGTTCGCCGGGGCGGGCGCGTCGTGTGTCGGCCGTCGTCAGTGCACGAGGAGTCGCGGTGAGCGAGAGTCCCGTCGGGCGCATCTACCTGCTGCGCCACGGGGAGACCGAGTGGTCGCGCACCGGGCGCCACACCGGCCGCACCGACCTGCCCTTGACCGAGCACGGCGAGTGGCAGGCACGGACCGCCGGGCGGCTGCTGGTCACCCTGCGGGGCGACGACGGGCCGCCGCCGGTCGTCTGGTGCAGCCCCCGACGCCGGGCGCGCGACACCGCCGCGCTCGCCGGGCTGACCCCGGACGCCGTCCGCGAGGACCTCGCCGAGTGGGACTACGGCGACTACGAGGGCCGCACGACGCTCGACATCCGTTCCGAGGACCCGGGCTGGACGGTCTGGACGCATCCCGTGCCGCACGGCGAGACCGGTGAGCAGATCGCGAAGCGCATCGACGACGTGATCGCCGACGCGGACCGCGAGCTGGACCGCCACGACGTCGTGCTGATCGGCCACGGGCACGCCAGCCGCGTCCTCGTCGCCCGCTACCTGGGTCTGCCCGCGAGCGCGGGCGTCGGGTTCGCCTTCGACCCGGCGTCGGTGACCGTGCTCGGGCACGAGCGCGGCATGCATCGCATCGACCTGCTCAACGCGCCGGGCGGGCTCGTGGAGCCGCCGCCCCCGCCGGCGGACCGCTAGGAGCGCGGAGCCACACCTACCGTTCGGCCCAGTCCCGGCCGGCCCGGGTCAGGACGCCCGCGAGGATCGCCGCGCACACCACCGCGATCGGCACGCCCCACTGCGGGCGCCCGCTCGTGACGCCCGCGTAGAAAGCGACGCCGAGCCCGAGCAGCTGCACCACGACGACGGGTCCGCGCGCCCCCCGGGTCCCGCGGGCCAGCGCGATCCCGGCCGCGGCGATCCCCGCGCCGAGGAGCACGACGAAGGCCCACACCTGCGGGGTGCCCTCGAGGACGAGCAGCCCGATGCCGGCGACGGCCAGCGCCGCGCCCTCCAGCGCGCTCGCGAACGCGGCCACCACCAGCGAGCGGGGCGGCGCGTCGGTCCCCGGGTCGGGGGGCGTGCCGGACACGGTCCCAGGGTAGGCGGCCCCGGTCGGCGGGATGCGCGCACCACGCCCGGCCCAATGCACGAGGGCACGGCGCTACGGTGAGTGCCGTGCGCGCCCTGCTCGTGGCCAACCCCTCGGCCACCACCACCACGGCA
>JAVXWR010000306.1:0-8769 GCA_032230725.1 Actinomycetota bacterium | reverse complement strand
CTGTGGGACCGGCTGACCCCCGCGCAGCGCATCGAGCTCGGCAAGCACGAGGCGTGCAGCGTCGCGAGCGTCGGCCTCTGGTTCGAGACCCTGCTCATGCAGCGGCTGCTCAAGGACTTCTACGCCGGCGACCCGACCACCGAGCGCTCGCAGTGGGCCCTCACCGAGGTCGCCGACGAGTGCCGCCACTCGCAGATGTTCGCCCGGCTGGTGGCCCGTGCCGGCGTCGAGCCCTACGGCGCGGTGCCGGCCGTGCACCAGCTCGGCAAGCTGTTCTCGGTGATCAACTGGGGCCCGGCGGCCTACGCCTCGATCCTGGTGGCCGAGGAGGTGCTCGACCGGCTGCAGCGCGAACAGTCCACCGACGAGGACATCCAGCCGCTGATGCGCCAGGTCAACCGCATCCACATCGTGGAGGAGGCGCGCCACGTCGCCTTCGCCCGGGACGAGGTGACCCGCGGGCTCGCCCGGCTGTCGCGCACCGAGCGGGCCTACCAGCGGTTCATCTGCGCCGTCACGTCGTTCTTCGTGGTGCGCAGCCTGATCAACCCGAAGGTCTACGCCGCCGTCGGGATCGACCCGGCGCAGGGCCGCCGCGCCGCACTCGCGAACCCCCGTCACCGGGAGATGATCCGCTTCGGCGGCGAGAAGATCCTCGCCTTCCTCGACGAGGCGGGCATGCTCGCCGGCCCGGGGCGGGCACTGTGGAAGAAGTCCTTCCTGCTGGAGAGCTGATGACGACCGAGACGCGGCGCGCCGCGATGAGCCGGACCGCCGAGACGGTCGGCCCCCTGCGGCTCCCCTCCGGGCTGAGCCTCCGGGTGGCGCGGTCGGGACTCGCGCGTCCCGGCGAGCCGACGCTCGTCCTCGCGCACGGCTGGTCGCAGGACCTGCGGACCTGGGACCGCGTGGTGGGCGACCTGCGCCGGGCCGGCGTCACGGCGTCGATCCTGCGCTACGACCACCGGGGCCACGGCGGCTCGGAATCCCCGGGCCGCGAAGGCGCGACGATCGGGCGCGCAGCCGACGACCTCGCGGCGATCCTCACCGACCACGTCGAGGGCCCGGTCGTGCTGGCCGGGCACTCGATGGGCGGCATGACCCTGATGGCGCTCGCCGAGCGGCACCCCGACCTGGTGCGTTCCCGCATCGTCGGCGCCGGCTTCGTCGCGACGGCGAGCGACGACATGGCCGAGATGACGCTCGGCATCCGCGGTCGCCGCGGCGCGTTCGTCGCCCGCGGCGAGCGCGTGATCATGCCGTGGCTGGCCTCGGTCGGGGACCGCGCGCCGGTCCACCGCGCCGACCCCGAGGGCAGCGGCGTCCACACCCGCTCGGTGGCGCTCGCGCCGGCGGTGCGCGCGCTCGTCTTCGGGCGGCACCCGCGACGCGCCGACGTGCTCTCGGTCGCGGAGCAGACCTTCGCCGCGGACCCGGTCGCCGTCGCCGCGTTCCGCGCCTCGATCGGGGAGCACCAGCGGACGTCGTCGCTCGAGGCGCTGCGCGGGGTCCCGGCGGTCGTCCTCGTCGGCACCCGGGACCGGCTCTGCCCGCCCGACCACGCCCGCACCATCGCCGGCGCCCTGCCCGACGCCGAGCTCGTCCTGCTCCCCGGCGCCGGCCACATGATCACCTTCGAACGTTCCCAGGAGGTGGCGGCGCACCTGCAGGGACTGCTGGAGGCCGCCACCGTCGCGGTGCCGGTCACGACGTCGAGGGAGACGAGCCGTGTCAGCTGATCCGGAGTTCCATGAGGTCGTCATCGTCGGGACCGGGTTCGCCGGGCTCGGCCAGGCCCTGGAGCTGGAGCGACGCGGCGTCCGCGACGTCGTGCTGCTCGAGAAGGCCCCCGCGTCCGCCGGGGTCGGCGGCACGTGGCGCGACAACACCTATCCCGGCTGCGCGTGCGACATCCCCTCGCACATGTACTCACTGTCCACCGACCTCAATCCGAGCTGGTCGCGCTCCTACTCGCCGCAGCCGGAGATCCGCGCCTACCTCGAGCGGGTCGCCGACGAGCACGACCTGCGGCGGCGGGTGCGCTTCTCCACCGAGATGACGGGCGCGACGTGGGACGAGGAGTCCCGGACGTGGACGGTGCACACCCGCGGCACGGGTCCCGACGGCGAGGGCGCCGGCCGGTACCGCTGCCGGTTCCTCGTCTCCGGGGTCGGCGCCCTGCACCTGCCCTCGACCCCCGCGCTGCCCGGCGTCGAGCGCTTCCGCGGCGAGCGGTTCCACTCCGCGCAGTGGCGCCACGACGTCGACCTGCGCGGCAAGCGGGTCGCGGTCGTCGGCACCGGGGCGAGCGCGGTCCAGTTCGTGCCGCGGATCGCGCCGGTCGCGGCCGGGGTGACGCTCTTCCAGCGCACCCCGGCGTGGGTGCTACCCAAGGGCGACCACCCGATCGGTGAGCTGCGGAAGAAGGTGTTCGCCCGCGTCCCGGCCCTGCAGCGCGCCTATCGCGCCGCGCTCTACGCCGCCCTCGAGTCCCGCGCGCTCGGGTTCATGAGCCGTCCCGAGCTGCTGCGCCCGGCGGAGTGGTTCGCCCGGAAGCACATCGAGCACGCGATCTCCGACCCGGAGCTCGTCGAGAAGCTGACCCCGCACTACTCGCTGGGCTGCAAGCGCGTCCTCGTCTCCAACGACTACTACCCCGCGCTGGCCCGCCCGACGGTCGACGTCGTCACGTCCGGCATCGCGGAGGTGACCGAGACCGGGGTCGTCGACCGGGACGGTGTCGAGCACCCGGCCGACGTCATCGTCTACGGCACCGGGTTCCACGTCACCGACGCCTTCGACGGACTGACCGTCACCGGGCGGGACGCCCGGACGCTGCGCCGGACGTGGGCGGAGCACGGCATGGCGACCCACCACGGGATCACCGTCACCGACTTCCCGAACCTGTTCTTCCTGCTCGGGCCCAACACCGGGCTCGGCCACCACTCGGTGGTGTTCATGATCGAGTGCCAGACGCGGTACGTGGCGCAGGCGATCGCTGCGGTGCACGACGCCGGGTGCAGCGGCCTGGACGTGCGCTCCGAGGCCCAGACGCGCTCCAACGCGGCGGTGCAGCACCGCCTGCGCAGGGGCATCTGGACCCGCGGCGGGTGCACGAGCTGGTACCTGGACTCCGCCGGGGTGAACCGCGTCATCTGGCCCGGCTTCACGGTGCGGTACTGGGCGGAGACCCGGCGCTTCCGGGCCGAGGACTACGAGTTCTTCGGGCGCGCCTCGGACTTCGGGGAGGTGCGCGACGCCATCTCGTCGAGGAAGCCGACGACGGCGTCGGTGGCCGGCCCGATCAGCGCCGGGTCGTCGTAGAAGTCGATCTGGCCGTCCGACTCCAGCCACACCTCACGTCGGGACCCCGGGAGCGCGTCGTGGAAGGCGTGCGCCCAGGGCGGGACGAGGGCCCGCTCGGAGTGCACGACGATCGCCGGGACCGGTGCATGCGCGTAGACCCCGGAGGCCTGCTCCTTCACCGAGGTCAGCGGTCCGGTCGCGACGACGGCGCCGCGCGGCCGACCGGCCGGGAGCACGAGGGTCCCGACGACCTCGTCGCCGCCGCTGCGCAGCACCACCCGCTCGGTCGTCGTCCCGGTCACGACGTCCCCCCGAAGACGTCGACGGTGCCCTGGGGCGCGAACTCGGCGAGCGCGCGGTCGACCCGCGCGAGCTCGTCGTCGCCGAGGTGCACGCGGGCGGCGTCGAGGTTCTCGACGATGTGCGCGGGGGTCCGGCTGCCCGGGATCGGGACGACGTGCGGGTGCTGGTGGAGCAACCAGGCGAGCGCGAGCTGGGCCGGAGTGATGCCGAGCTCCTCGGCGATCGAGCGGACCGGCGCGTAGCGGTCGTTGTTCGCCTGCAGGTGCGCGAAGCGGTCGATGTTGTTGCGGAAGTCGCCCTCGGCGAGGCCGGAGACCGCCCCCGTCAGGAAACCACTGCCGAGGGGGCTCCACGCGACGATCCCGACGCCGAGCTCGTCCGCGGCCTCGATCAGCTCCGGGTCGGGCCGGTGCCACATCGCCCACTGGGTCTGCACGGCGCTGACCGGGTGCACGGCGTGGGCGCGGCGCAGGGTGGCGGCGTCGACGTTCGACACGCCGAGGTGGCGCACCGTCCCGGCCTCGATCAGCTCGGCGACGGCGCCGACGGTGTCCTCGATGGGGATCTCCGGGTCGGGGAAGTGCGGGTAGTAGAGGTCGATGCGGTCGGTGCCGAGCCCGCGCAGCGACTGCTCGGCGTAGCCCCGCACCAGGCGGGGGTCGCCGTTGACCGCGAGCTCGCCGAACTCGAGCCCGACGGGGAACCGGTGCCCCGGCTCGCCGTCGGGAATCCGCATCCCGAACTTCGTCGCGATCACGACCTGGTCCCGGACCGGCGCGAGGGCCCGGCCGACGAGGCGCTCGTTGTGGCCGTCGGCGCCGTAGCCGTCGGAGGTGTCGACGAGGGTCGCGCCCGCCTCCACGGCCGCGCGCACGGCGGCCTCGCCGGTCTCGTCGTCGATCTCGCCGTACATCCCGGGTGAGAGGACCATCGCGCCGACGCCGAGCGCCGAGACGGTCAGATCGCCCAGGGTGCGGGTGGGCAGTGCGGTCATGGCCACCAGCGTCGGCGCCCGCGGGTCGTGCGTCCAAGACCGGCCGTGATAACCATCGGCCATGGACTCCCCCGCGCCGTCCTCAGCGGCGGGCGACGTGCACCTGCGCGACCTGCGCTACTTCGTCGCCGTCGCCGACGCGGCCAGCTTCACCCGCGCCGCGGAGACCCTCTTCGTCTCCCAGCCGGCGCTCTCCAAGCAGGTCCGGGCCCTGGAGACCCGACTCGGGGTGCGGCTGCTCGACCGGGTCCCCTCCGGGCTCGCGCTGACCCCCGAGGGCGCGGCGCTGCTGCCGCACGCCCGGCGGATGGTCGACCAGTGGGCCGCGGTCCGGACGGAGGTGCGCCGGGCCGGGGCGGCGCCGACGCTCCACGTCGGGCTGCAGACCGCGGTGGGCCGTGACCTCACCCGCCGGCTGCTCGAGGCGACCCGGGAACGTGGCGCGCGGATGCGGGTGCGGCTGATCAGCTGGTCGGACGCGAGCACCGGGCTCGCCGACGGCAGCGTCGACGTCGCGTTCGTGTGGCTGCCGCTGGTCGCGCCCGACGTCGAGGCCCGGGTGCTGCTGCGCGAGGCGCGCTGGGTCGCGCTGGCCGCCGACCACCCCCTGGCCGCCCGCGCGGAGGTGACGACGGCCGACCTGGCCGACGAGGCGTTCGTCGCGCTCCCGCACTCGGCCGGGGCGCTGCGCGAGTTCTGGCTGGCCACCGAGGAGCGGGCGGCGCCGGCACGGGTGACGGTGGAGGCGGACACGGCGGAGGGCGCGATCGAGGCGGTGGCCTCCGGGGCCGGGGTGGTCCTGCTCGCCGAGGGGAACGCGCGCCTGCTGGCCCGCCCGGACGTGGCCTGCCGCCCGGTGACCGACCTCGGGCCCTGCGAGCTCGCGGTCGCGTGGCGCCGCGGGGACACCCGAGAGCTGGTGACGGCGGCCGTGGCGGCGCTGATGAGCTCTAGCGGCGGCGGCGGATGAGGCCCTCCTGCACGACCGAGGCCACGAGCGTCCCGTCGGCGCTGAACAGCCGGCCCGTCGCGAGCCCGCGTCCGCCACCGGCGTTCGGGGAGTCCTGCACGTAGAGCAGCCAGTCGTCGGCCCGGAAGGGGCGGTGGAACCACACGGCGTGGTCGAGACTGGCGACGTCCACCTGGCGCGAGGCGACCCCGCCCTCGACGTGGGGGAGCAGGGCCGCCTCGAGGAGCGTGAGGTCGCTGGCGTAGGTCAGGACGCAGGCGTGCAGCAGCCGGCCCCGCGGGTCCGACGGGGGCGGCAGCTCGCCGTCGGCGCGCAGCCAGACGCGGTTGCGCGCCTGCGGGGCGACGGCGAGGTCCCAGGGGGCGTGGTCGACGTAGCGGACGTCCAGCGGCCACGTCAGGGCCCGCCCGGTCGTCGTGTACGCCGGTTCGGGCGAGGGCACCGGCGGGCGGTCGCGCCGGTCGAGGCCGTCCGGGCCGGGGGTCCGGGGCATCTCCGCCTGGTGGGTGATGCCCTCCTCGAGGACCTGGAACGAGGCCGACATCGTGAAGATCGCCTCGCCGCGCTGCACGGCGGTGACGCGCCGCGTGGTGAAGGAGCGGCCGTCGCGGGTCCGGTCGACCTCGTAGACGATCGGCCGGTGCGGGTCACCGGGCCGCAGGAAGTAGCCGTGCAGCGAGTGCACCACGCGGTCGTCGCCGACGGTCCGCCCCGCGGCGACCATCGCCTGCGCCGCGACCTGTCCCCCGAAGACGCGCAGCAGGGACTCCTGCGGGCTCCGTCCGCGGAAGATGTCGCGCTCGATGTCCTCGAGGTCGAGGACGTCGGTGACCAGCTCGTCGAGGGCCTTGCTCATGGCGGGGCATCTTCCCGCCCCGTCGACCACCCTGTCGATCAGTCCCCGAAGGAGAGCAGCGAGACCTTCGCGACGCCGAGGTCCACGTTCACCAGCGAGCCCCCCGAGGACCCCTCGTCGGACGAGCCTCGCTCGTCGGACGCGGGAGCGGGCGCGGGTTCCGCGGCACGCGCCACGGTCTGCGGGGCGGCGGGGGCCGCAGCAGCCTGCGGTGCGGCGGCGGCCGGGGCCACCGCGGCCGGGGCGGCGGCCGGCGCGGCCGCAGCAGCGGGGGCGGCGTGCGCCGGGCTGAAGGTCATCATCGACGGCGCCGGGGCGCCGGGCGCCCGGGTGATCGGCACGCTCTGCGCGGCGGCGCCGGCGTGGTGCGCGGCGGCGGTCGAGCCGGTGATGGGCACCGTGGACGCCCCGCTCCCCGAGGTCGAGGGGTGGTCGACGGCCGGCGCGGACAGCAGACCCAGGGTGGTCGGCGGCGGGGCCGTGGCGAGGCCGTAGCCCTGCACCGGGGCTGCGGCGGTCGGGCCGGCACTCGGTGCACTCGACGTCGTCGGGGTGCCCTGCTGGTCGGCGACCGGGGTGATGCCGAGGACGGCGTGCGCCCCGAACGCGACGGCCGCCGCGACGGGGACTCCGACGATGACGCCCGGGCTGCGCAGCGGGTGCGACCGCATCGCGTGGCGTGGCCGGGTCATGACTTCTCTCCTCGTGTCCGGGGGAGTGCCGCCGTCTCCCGAATGACGCCGGGGATCACGCACAGACGACGGCGTGACCACTCACCGCGTCCAACGCGCCCGGCCCGTTCCCGGTACGGGTGACCCGGAGATTTCTGGAGGGACCGATGAGGTGGTCCGCGCGATCACCGTGCGTGGCGTTCGATCACATGGGGTCGTCGGGTGGCCGCGACCGCGCCGAACGGCCAGACTTCGGCGACGCGCGGGCCGTCCGGCGCCGACATCGTGGTCGAGGAGGAGCGGGTGCAGCAGCTCTCGGGTCTGGACGCGGTGTTCCTGGCCGCCGAGGACGATCACCAGCCCACCCACGTCAGTCAGCTGGTGGTGCTCGACAAGCCGGACCCCGACTTCGAGCCCTTCACCGCCTGGCGACGCCAGCTCGCGGACCGGCTGCACCTGCTCGAGCCGCTGCGCCGCCGCCTGGTCGAGGTACCGCTCGGGCTGGACCACCCGTACTGGATCTCGGATCCGGACTTCGACCTCGACTTCCACGTCCGGCACTCCGCGGTCCCGCCGCCGGGCACCGACGACCAGCTCGACACCCTCGTCGGCCGCCTGATCGCCGGTCCGATGGACCGCGAGCACCCGCTGTGGGTCTCGCACGTCATCGAGGGCCTCGCGCCCACCGAGGAGTCGCCGCACGGCCGGTTCGCGCTGCTGACGATGGTCCACCACTCCGCGGTCGACGGCGCCTCGGGCGCCGAGCTGCTGGCCCTGATGCTCGACGACACCCCCGACGCCGAGCAGCCCGCCCACGCCGGGGAGTGGTCCCCGGAGGACCCGCCCTCGTACGCGGGCCTGCTCGGCCGGGCGGCCTGGCACGGGGCCCTCCGTCCGGGCAGGGCGCTGCTGCTCGCGGCCCGCGCCGGGCAGCAGATGGCGGCGGCCACGCGGCACCCCGCGGTCGTCGACCTCGCCGACCGGGTCCGGGCGAGCCTGCGCGGGCCCGTCGGGGCGGTGCTCAACGTCGGCCGCGAGCGCGACCCCGACGCCGACCCGCCCCGCCTGCCCTCGACGCCGGCCCCGCCGACCCCGTTCAACGGCCCGATCAGCCGGCACCGCAGCTTCGCGCACCGCTCGGTGCCGTTGAGCGAGATCAAGGAGGCGGGCAAGGCCAACGGCGCCACGGTCAACGACGTGGTCGTCGCCGCCTGCGCTGGCGCCCTGCGCCACTACCTGCTCGAGCGCGACGCGCTCCCCGGCGTCCCGCTCACCGCGATGATCCCGATCTCGCTGCGCACCGGCGAGGAGGAGGACATGTGGACCAACCGGGTGTCGGCCACCGTCGCCACCCTCCCCACCGACCTCGACGACGCCGGGGAGCGCCTCGCCGCGGCGCACACCGCGCTCAAGACCGCGAAGGCGGTGTTCACGGCCGGCCCCGCCAACTTCGCCGCCGAGGGCGCGGGCCTGGGCTGGCCGGCGGTGACCACCCTGATCAGCCGGACGGTCACGAGCTGGGCGACCCGCGGGCTGCTGCCGTTCAACGTGATCGTCTCGAACGTGCCGGGCCCCCAGGAGCCGCTCTACATGGCGGGCGCCCGGGCCCGGCACTACTTCCCGGTGAGCGCGGTCGCCGACGGGCAGGGCCTCAACATCACCGTCCAGA
>JAVXWR010000305.1:0-3099 GCA_032230725.1 Actinomycetota bacterium | reverse complement strand
GTGATGTTCAAGCACGCCTACGAGGTGCCCGCGGCCCTGCGGGCGGTGGCCCCCGACATCCCCGAACCCGTCGCGAGCGTCGTCATGACCGGGCTCGCGACCGACCCCGCCGACCGGTTCACCAGTGCCGAGACGTTCGCGGTGGCACTCGCCGAGGCGGGCGCCGCGGCCTGGGGTCCCGGATGGCTCACCCTCGAGAAGGTCCCCGTCCTGGGTGCTCCCGCCCTGCTGGCCGCCGCCGGTCGTGAGCCGAGTCGCCCGGAGCCCGCTCCGGCTCCTTCTCCGGAGTCGGCGCCGACGCCGACGCCGGAAGCGGTCACGACGGCGTACGAGAGGGCTCCCCTCCCCGAGAAGCCCGACCCGCCGCGCCGCGCCGTACCGGGCGCGAGGCCCGCCGCGGTGACGGCCGCGCCCGGCGTCGTCCCCGACGCGGCGGGGTCGGCCGCACCGGACCCCGCCGGGGCCGACGAGGCCTCGACCCGGCCGGCGCATCGCCGCTGGCTCTACGTCCTCATCGCGGTCGCGGCGGTGATCGTCATCGTCCTCGCGGTGATCTTCCTGCCGGACCTCGTCACGGTGTATCCCGCGCCGGGGAAGTGACGTCGGGGGTCGCCGCCCTGCCGTGCCAGTCCAGGCAGAACACCGTGGCGTCATCGCGCAGGTTGCCCTCGGCGATCCGGAGGACGGCGGCGCCGAGCGCGTGCACGACCTCTCGCGGGTGCAGGTGCGCGGTGTCCCGGATGGTGTCGGCGATGTCCAGGTCGGCGGCGTTCCGCTCCAGCATCCCGTCCGTGACGAACACGATCCGGTCGCCGGGTTCGAGCGCGAGCGGCTGCACCTCGAAGGACCGGCCGGGCCCGAGGCCGAACGGCAGGTCGATGGCCAGCGCGATCTCCTCGACCCGGCCCCGCCGCAGCCGCAGGGGGGCCGGGTGGCCGGCGTTGACGATCATGGTTTCCTGCCGGTCCAGGTCGATGCGGACGACCTGGCCCGTGACGAAGCGGCCCACCGACGAGTGCGCCACGAGCGCGTCGTTCGCGCTGACGACCTGCGCGCGCAGATCTCCTCCGGCGCGCCGGGCATTGCGGAGCGCGCCGACGAGGATCGTGGCGAGCATGGCCGCCGCCACGTCGTGGCCGGTGGCGTCCGTGATCGACAGATGCAGGGTCGATCGGTCGAGCGCGTAGTCGAAGGTGTCGCCGCCGACGGTGCTGGCGGGTTCGAGCCAGCCGGCGAGGGTGAACTGCCCCGCCTCGCAGGTGTACGCGGGCGGAAGGAGCCGGCGTTGGATCTCGGCGGACAGCGACACCGGGGTGGTGCGTTGTCCCCACTCGAACAGGTCCGTGTAGCGCCGGTTGACCACCACGATGTGGCCGAGCAGGTGTCCGATCGCCGCGATCTCCGCCAGCTGCGGGGTGGTCGGGCGGGTGCCGAGCACGAGGTCCATCGCACCGACGACATCACCGCGCACGGTCACGGGAGCGGTGACCCGTGTGCCCTCGCGGAGGTCGCGGACCGCGACCTGCTGGGTGCGCAGCACCTCCTCGTAGACGGATCCCGCCAGGGGCACCGACTCGGCGTGCTCCGTGCCCCGCGTCCGTCCACCCGTCGCGTCCGGGGTGCGCCCGAGCCGGACGAGGAGCCGGCCGCTGAAGTCCGCCAGCAGGAGGCTGACCTCATGCGCTCCGAGCGTCGCCGCCAGTTCCTCGGCCGCGACGTCGATCGCATCGACGGGCGATGCTGCGTCGACGCGTTCCAGCAGGGTGCGGAGATTCGGCACCCGCGCGGACGTGGCCGACATGGCCGCGAGTCTAGGGATCATCGTTGAGCGGCCGATGGACCGCGATCCTCGAGGGCACGGTCGGCAGGACGCCGGCCGCGCTCGCCCGGCCGGTGCCGGCGCTCCGGGTGGCCTCCGGGACGATGGGCACGGGACGACAACGAGGGAGTGCCTGGCATGCGGGTGGGCATCTTGACCGGCGGGGGTGACTGCCCGGGTCTGAACGCGGTCATCCGCGCGATCGTGCGGCGGGGTGTCCCGGAGTACGGCTACGAGTTCGTCGGGTTCCTCGACGGGTGGCGTGGTCCGCTTGAGGCGCTGAGCCGGCCGCTCGACGTCTCGGCCGTGCGTGGGCTGCTCCCGCGGGGCGGCACGATCCTCGGATCGTCGCGGACCAACCCGTTCGCGATCGAGGACGGGGTGGCCCGCATCCAGGAGAACCTGCGGGCCCTCGGCGTCGACGCGCTCGTGGTGATCGGCGGGGAGGACACCCTCGGCGTCGCGAGCAGGCTGCACGAGCTCGGCGTCAACGTGATCGGGGTGCCGAAGACGATCGACAACGACCTGTCGGGCACCGACTACACCTTCGGATTCGACACGGCGGTCACGATCGCGACCGAGGCGATCGACCGGCTGCACACCACCGCCGAGTCCCACCACCGCACGCTGATCGTGGAGGTGATGGGCCGGCACGCGGGCTGGATCGCGCTGCACGCCGGGATGGCGGGCGGCGCCAACGCCATCCTCATCCCCGAGGTCCGCTTCGACATCGAGCAGGTGTGCGCCTGGGTGGAGAGCCGCTTCCGGCTGGAGTACGCCCCGATCATCGTCGTCTCCGAGGGCGCGATGCCCCGGGACGGCGACGAGGTGCTGCTGTCCGGGGTGAAGGACGCCTTCGGCCACGCCCGGCTCGGTGGTGTCGGCGACTGGCTGGGCCGCGAGATCGAGGCGCGCACCGGCAAGGAAGCCCGGACCACCGTGCTCGGGCACGTGCAGCGCGGGGGCACTCCCACCGCGCGCGACCGGTGGCTCGCCACCCGGTTCGGGCTGCACGCCGTCGACGCCGTCGCCGCGGCCGGATGGGGTCAGATGACGGCGCTGCGCGGTACCGACGTCGTCATGGTCCCGCTCGAGGAGGCGACCCGGGAGCTCAAGCTCGTCGACCCGGCCCTGTACGCGGAGGCCGCGGTCTTCTTCGGCTGAGGGGTCGGGGGTGCGTGCGCGGGTCCTGGCGCTGATCATGGTCGCTGCCCTGGGCGTGTGCTCGGGCTGCGCTCCCTCGCCGTCGGTGACGGACGCCGGCCTCCGGGTCATGACCT
>JAVXWR010000301.1:0-11697 GCA_032230725.1 Actinomycetota bacterium | reverse complement strand
CACCGACGAGATCGAGGCTCTCTCCGACGCCGAGCTCCGGGGCAAGACCCAGGAGTTCCGCGACCGCTACGCCGACGGCGAGTCCCTCGACGACCTGCTCGGCGAGGCGTTCGCCGTCGTCCGCGAGGGCGCCTCACGCACCCTCGGCCAGCGGCACTACCGGGTCCAGCTCATGGGCGGCGCCGCGCTGCACCTGGGCAACGTCGCCGAGATGCGCACCGGTGAGGGCAAGACCCTGGTCTCGACGCTGCCGGCGTACCTCAACGCCATCGCGGGCGAGGGCGTCCACGTCGTCACCACCAACGACTACCTCGCCCGCCGCGACTCGGAGTGGATGGGCCGCGTCCACCGGTTCCTCGGCCTCGAGGTCGGCGCGATCTACGCCGAGATGCCCCCCGACGAGCGCCGCGCCGCCTACGCCGCCGACATCACCTACGGCACGAACAACGAGTTCGGCTTCGACTACCTGCGCGACAACATGGCCTGGTCGAAGGCCGAGTGCGTGCAGCGCGGGCACGTCTACGCGATCGTCGACGAGGTCGACTCGATCCTCATCGACGAGGCCCGCACGCCGTTGATCATCTCCGGTCCGGCCGAGCAGAGCGCCCGCTGGTACTCCGAGTTCGCCCGGCTCGCGCCGAAGATGACCAAGGACGTCCACTACGAGGTCGACGAGCGCAAGAAGACCGTCGGCGTCACCGAGGACGGCGTCGGGTTCATCGAGGACCAGCTGGGCATCGAGAACCTCTACGAGGCTGCGAACACCCCGCTCGTCGGCTACCTGAACAATGCGATCAAGGTCAAGGAGCTCTTCCTCAAGGACAAGGACTACATCGTCCGCGACGGCGAGGTCCTGATCGTCGACGAGTTCACCGGACGCGTCCTCGCCGGACGCCGCTACAACGAGGGCCTGCACCAGGCGATCGAGGCCAAGGAAGGCGTCGAGATCAAGCAGGAGAACCAGACCCTCGCGACGATCACGCTGCAGAACTACTTCCGCCTCTACGAAAAGCTCTGCGGGATGACCGGTACGGCCCAGACGGAGGCCGCGGAGCTCTCCAAGACCTACAAGCTCGGCGTCGTCACCATCCCGACCAACAAGCCGCCGCAGCGCGTCGACCAGGCCGACCTGGTCTACAAGACCGAGGCGGCGAAGTTCGAGGCGGTCGCCGACGACGTGGCCGAGCACTTCGAGCGGGGGCAGCCGGTCCTGATCGGGACGACGAGCGTCGAGCGCTCCGAGTACCTCGCCAAGCTGCTCGCCGAGCGCGGCGTCGAGCACTCGGTGCTCAACGCGAAGTTCCACGAGCAGGAGGCCGGGATCATCGCCCAGGCCGGGCGGCGCCGGGCGGTGACGGTCGCGACGAACATGGCCGGCCGCGGGACCGACATCGTGCTCGGGGGCAACCCCGACTTCCTCGCCGATCTGCGCCTGCGCGAGAAGGGCCTCGACCCGGTCGACATGCGGGAGGACTACGAAGCGGCCTGGGACGACACGCTCGCCCGGGTCAAGGACGAGGTCTCCCGGGAGGCCGAGCAGGTCAAGAAGGCCGGCGGGCTCTACGTCCTGGGCACCGAGCGCCACGAGTCCCGCCGCATCGACAACCAGCTCCGCGGCCGCGCCGGCCGGCAGGGCGACCCCGGCGAGTCGCGGTTCTACCTCTCGCTGGGCGACGAGCTCATGCGACGGTTCAACGGGGCGATGGTCGAGACGATCATGACCCGGTTCAACCTGCCCGACGACATGCCGATCGAGGCGAAGATGGTCTCCCGGGCCATCCGCAGCGCGCAGACGCAGGTCGAGCAGCAGAACTTCGAGATCCGCAAGGACATCCTCGAGTACGACGAGGTCATGAACCAGCAGCGGACGGTGATCTACGACGAGCGCCGCCGGGTGCTCGACGGGGAGAACCTGTCCGAGCAGGTCCAGAACATGATCATCGACGCCGTCACCGCCTACGTCGACGGCGCCACCGCCGAGGGCTACAGCGAGGACTGGGACCTCGAGAAGCTCTGGGAGGGGCTCGGGCTGCTCTTCCCGGTCTCGACGTCGTGGGAGGACGTGCTCTCCGAGCACGAGGACATCGACCGTGACCTGCTCGTCGAGATCCTCACCGAGGACGCCCTCGAGGCCTACCGGCGCCGCGAGGAGGAGATCGACGCTCTCGTGCCGGCGGGCGGCATGCGCGAGCTCGAGCGCCAGGTGGTGCTCTCGGTGCTCGACCGCAAGTGGCGCGAGCACCTGTACGAGATGGACTACCTCAAGCAGGGCATCGGGCTGCGCGCGATGGCCCAGCGCGACCCGAAGATCGAGTACAAGCGCGAGGGCTTCGAGATGTTCTCCGCGATGATGGAGGGCATCCGCGAGGAGTCCGTCGGTTTCCTGTTCAACCTGACCATCCAGATCGAGGAGACCCCGCCGGTCGACGCCGTCCCCGGGGCCAACCCGAACACGGACACGGCGATGCAGCCGGCCGTCCGCCCGCACGACCGGGACCCGCGCACCCGCTCCACGGCGGGTGCCGCACCGATCGGCGCGCCCCCGCCGCGACCGGCCGCTCCGGCGCCCGGCCCGGTGCCGCCGCAGGGCCCGGGCCGTCCGGTGATGGTCCCGCCGGAGTCCCGGCGTCCCGGCTTCGAGCCGACCGCGGCGATCCCGGCCGCCCCGATGCCCGGGGCCCCGCCCGCCCAGACCAACGGCGGCCGCCACGGCGGAGGCGTCCCGACGGGTCGTCGCGGGCGGCACGGGCAGCCGACGGGCCCCCAGACCGGTCAGGTCCGGCCACCCCAGGACGCTCCGCCCCCGGCCGGTCCCGCAATGGCGCCGCCCGGCGCTGCCGCCCCGAACGCCTTCAGCGGCGCCGGGCTCGGCGGCCACCGACCCCAGCAGCTGAACTACTCGGGTCCCGACGAGGACGGCCAGGCGGCAGGTGGGCGGCGTGCCGCCAACCCGGCGCAGGCGCGCCGCACCGAGACCCCGTCGCGCAACGCCCCCTGCCCATGCGGGTCCGGCCGCAAGTACAAGCAGTGCCACGGGGCGCCCGCGCGGGGCTGATCCTCGCCGGACGGCCCGGCCCGGCCCCGCGCCTGCCGAAGATCATCAGCACAGGGGGCAGGTCCGGGGCGCTCCGAGCCTGCGGGGAGTGCCCCTCGATGTCGTCGGGGCAGGCGACCCTCCGCTCGTCAGAGGACCGCGAGCTCGGTGACGCGCCACGTCCGGGTCGCGTCGAGCTCGAAGCGGGCGACCGCTGCGCGCGTGCGCGACCCGTCCGGTCGCGGAGCACCCTCGCCCTGACCACCCGTGCCCGCAGCACCCCGGCCCCGACCACCCTTGCTCTGCCCGCTCGTGCCCTGCCCGTCCGTGCCCTGACCACACAGCGCCGCGGCCACCTCGACCGCGAGCCCGGGCGAGCCGTCCGTCCCCGGCGTCCCCACGACCGGACACAGCCGCAGACCCCGGACCCGCGCCCTCCGGGGGAACCCGGGCGCCACCCGCGCGAGCCCCACCTGCACGCGCTCGACCAGCGGCGCCGGGCAGAGGCGGGCGAGGTGGGTGAACGGGCGCCGGCCGTCGAGGACCTCGGCCACCGCCGTCAGCAGTCCCACGGCCAGCGGCCCGACCTGCGCGGCCGCGGCCTCCAGCGCCGCATCCCACGCGGGTCCGCCCGCCACGTCGGCGTCCGCGTCGTCGCCGGCCACCGGCGGGTCCTCGACCGGTGCCGGGGCGACCCCCGCCTCGGCCAGCACCTCGGCGAGGGGGCGCAGGCGCGGGAGCGGGCGGCGGTCCATCCGCCGGGCCCGCGCCGGGGTCGCGGTCGTCGCCGGGTCGCGCGGACGCAGGAGCGTGGACCCGTGAGACACCGCCCCGGGTCCGCCTCCCATCGGCTCCGGGACGACCTCGCTCGTCGCCACGCTCATCGTCCGTCCTCCCGTCGTCGCCACCCGAGACCGGCGCGGTGGGAGGAGTCCGCGACCGGCTCCGACGATAGGGGAGAGTCCGGACGGTCAGGTGCGGTTCGGTGAGATCCGTGGGGCCGAGTCGTGAACGCCGATTTCCTGACGTCCGGGGAAGGGGAGCACGCCGATAGGGAGACTTCTCTGACGTGACGGCCCGGCTCAGCGGCGCGCGAGCTCGAAGCAGGCCAGGGTCGCCGCGCACGCCGCGTTCAGCGACTCCACGCCGGCCGCCATCGGCACCAGCACGGTGTCGTGCAGCTCGCCGCGCACGTCGTCGGTCAGCCCGTCGGTCTCCCCGCCCACCACGATCGCGACCCGCGGGCCCAGCTCGACCTCGAACAGCGAGGACCGGCCGGCTCCGTCGAGCCCCAGCAGCACGAACCCGGCCTCGGCCAGCGCCGCGAGCCCCGCCGCCGCCGTCCCCGCCCGCAGCACCGGCGCGTGGAAGGCCACCCCGGCCGACGCCTTGACCACCAGCGGATCGATCGACGGAGCGCCCCGCCGCGGCAGCAGCACCCCGTCGAGCCCCGCCGCCGTCGCCGAGCGCAGGATCATCCCGACGTTCGCCGGGTTGGTCAGGCCGTCGAGGACCAGCACGCGCGCCGGATCGTCCGTCCCCAGCGACGCCAGGAACCGCTCCACGGTCCGCATCCCGGGCGCGACGACGTCGGCGATCACGCCCTGGTCCTGGCGCCCGTTCCCGGCGAGCACCTTCACCCGTTGCGCCGACGCCCGCCGGACCGGGACCCCTCGGGCCCTCGCGGCGTCGAGGATCGCCCGCGGAGCTCCCCCCTGCACGCCCTCGGCGAGGACCACCTTGTCGACCTGCAGCGCCGGGTCGGAGAGCGCCTCGAGGACGGGCTTGCGTCCGTAGACGGTGACGAAGCGGTCCTTGGGGGAGGGGCCGGAGGACTGCTCGCCCTCCGCGTCCGCGGGCTCCCGGGGTGAGGACGCGGGTGGCTGGGAGGGGGACATCACTGTGCACTCTCGCAGACGGGGCCCCGGGGGGCGTCGTGCGAGGATCGGGGTCATGCCGGACCGCCTCTCGGCCCTGGATGCCTCCTTCCTCTACATGGACCAGCCGACGACGCCGATGCACGTCGGGAGCGTCGCCGTCTTCCGCAAACCACGCTCCGGCTTCGACTACGAGCGGCTCGTCGAGCTCATCGGCGCCCGCATCAGCCTCGTGCCGCGCTATCGCCAGAAGATCCGCCAGGTGCCCGGCGGGGTGGCCCGCCCGGTGTGGGTCGACGACACCGAGTTCGACGTCACCTACCACGTGCGCCGCTCCGCGCTCCCCGGCCCGGGCACCGACCGGGCGCTCAACGAGCTCGTCGCGCGCCTGATGTCGCGCCCCCTCGACCACACCCGCCCGCTGTGGGAGATGTACCTGGTCGACGGGCTGTCGGGCGGGAGGGTCGCGATCATCGCGAAGACCCACCAGGCGATGGTCGACGGGATCGCGTCGATCGACATCAGCCAGGTCGTCCTCGACGACTCACCCGAGGGACGTGAGGACCCGGTCGACGACTGGACCGCCCGCCCCGAGCCACCCCCCTGGAAACTGGTCCTCGACGCGGTGGGGGAGGCCGTCGCGCGCCCGGGCAACGCCGTCGAGGCCGCCCGCGCCGCGGTCCGGGACGCGACGGACACCGTCGCGCAGGTCGCGGGAGTCGCCGGCGGGCTGCTCTCCGCCGTCCGCACCGCGGTGCGGCCCGCGCCGACCAGCCCGCTGAACGTCCCGATCTCCACGCAGCGCCGCTTCGCCCACGCCCGCACCGACCTCGACGACTACCGGCTCGTCCGTCGCGCCCACGGCGGCACGATCAACGACGTCGTCCTCACCGTGATCTCCGGGGCGCTGCGCAACTGGCTGCTCTCCCGCGGGGCGTCGGTGACCCCGTCGACGGTGATGCGCGCGATGGTGCCGATGTCGGTGCGCGGCGAGGCCGAGGCCACCGGCGCGATCAACGGGGCCGGCCTGCTCGGCAACCGCATCGCGTCCTACTTGGTCGACCTGCCGGTCGGGGAGCCGAACCCGGTGCTGCGGATGCACCACGTCGCGCACGCGATGCGCGAGCACAAGCAGTCGGGGCAGTCGGTGGGCGCCAACGCGCTGGTGCAGGTCGGCGGGTTCGCACCTCCGACGCTGCACGCGCTGGGGGCCCGCGCGGCGAGCGGGCTCTCGCGGCGGCTGTTCAACGTCGTCGTGTCCAACGTGCCCGGGCAGCAGCACCCGCTCTACGCGGGCGGCGCGCGGATGCTCGAGATCTACCCCGTCGTGCCGCTGGCGAAGGGCCAGTCCCTCGCGGTCGGCCTGACCTCCTACGACGGCGGGGTGTTCTACGGCTTCAACGCCGACCGCGACGCGATGGCCGACGTCGACGAGTTCGGCGACCTGGTCGCCGAGGCCCTCACCGAGCTCGTCGCGACGGTGCCCCGATGACCTCCGCCCGCACGCCTTCCCGACGGGGCCTCGTGATCGGCACCGGCGGGTCGCTGGGCTACGCCTGGGCCGTCGCCGCGCTCTCCACGTGGCAGCAGGCGACGGGCCTCGACGCACGTGACTCCGACGTCGTCGTCGGGACCTCCGCCGGGTCGATCATCGCCTCCGCCCTGGCCAGCGGCATCGCCGTCGACGACCTCGTGGATCACCTGCTCGACCCGCCCGCGCGCCCGCCGTCGTCCGATTCGGCTCGGCCGCGGCGCCGCGGCGCCCGCGGGGGACTGCCGCCGCTGCCGCGGATGGGGCCCGGCTCGGTGCGGCTGCTCGGAAAGATCGCGCGGGCTCCCCGACGGTTCCCGCCGCTCGCCGTCGCCTCGGCGCTGCTGCCGGTCGGTCGGGCGGACACCTCCGGAGTGGTGAAGCTGGTGTCCTCGTTCGCCCCGGAGGCGTGGCCGCGCCCGCCGTCGGCACCCGAGCTGCGCATCGTCGCGACGGACTACGACACCGGGGAGCGGGTGCCGTTCGGTCGGCCGGGAGCGCCGCCCGCGTCGCCCGCGGACGCCGCCAGCGCGTCGTGCGCGGTGCCGGGCTGGTTCGCGCCGGTGCGGATCCACGGTCGGCGCTACGTCGACGGCGGGGTGTGCTCGGCGACGTCCGCGGACCTGCTGCTCTCCTCCGACGTCCCGCCGGTCGACGAGGTCCTGGTGCTGATCCCGCTGGCCCGGCGCGGCCGGATCCACCTGACGGGGGCGGGGGCGGCGGCTGACGGACTGTTCCGTGGGATGGTCGGGGGCCGCAGCGCCCGGGAGATCGCGCGGCTGCGGACCGCGGGGCTGCGCGTGACCGCGCACGCGCCCGGGCCGGAGGACCGCGCGGCGATGGGCTGGAACGTCATGGACGCCCGCAAGCAGCGCGAGGTCCTGGAGACCGCCCTGCGCACGACCGCGGCGTGGTGGACGCGGAAGGACCGGGACGAGACCGACGGAGCCACGGAAGGACACGGGTGAGGGTCTACGTACCGACCACCGTCGCGGGGCTGCGCAAGCTCCTCGCCGACGAGGCTGTGCAGCCGCTCTCGGGTACGGCGTTCGCGCTCACGCCGGGACTGCGCGAGGCGTACACCGTGGGCGACGAGGAGGAGCTGGAGTACGTCGCGATGACCGAGGCCGCGCGGGCCTCGCTGCGGCTCCTGGGTGCCGAGCTCGCTGACGACCCCGAGGCCCCCGCACGGCGGGCGGTCGTGGCCGCCGACGTCGACGACGTGACGCTGCGCCCGGACCTCGACACGGCCGTGGTCCGGGTGGGCGGGCCGATCCCGATGCGCAGGCTCGCCTCGGTGCACCTCGACCTCGCCGAGGCCGCCGACGCGGTGCGCGCCGCCGCGGCGGTGATCGACGCCGCTGACCTCGGGGACGAGGACGCCGAGCTCGCCGTCGGGGACGCCGAGGACCACGAGCTCGCCTGGTACGGCCTGCAGGAGCTGCCGTTCGTGCTGGACCTCGAGGGTCTCGCCTAGCGGACCTCGTGCCGTCGCCGTGCTCGGCCGACATGCGGTGCCGCGCGCCCGGAGCCGGCGTCGGTGACGTGGGCAGGACTACCCAGCGGACCGCCGACCGCGGACGATGCACTCACACGTCGGGCTCCCGGTGCCGGCGGTCGAGGGCGTGTTCTGCGGGGGTTCGGGTGGGCCTGGTCAGTCGTGCCCCCTTCGTGGGTCGCGCCGAGGAGCGGCGAGTGGCGGTGGGCGACGGTGGCTCCCCGACATCCCGGGACCGATCGCCGTACCACCCGAGCACGAACGGAGGCTCGTCTTCTCGGCGGTGACCGACGCGCTCCGGCGACTGGGGACCCTGGCCCCCCTCGTGCTGCTGCTCGAAGACCTGCACTGGGCGGACCCGGCCACGCTCCTGCTCATGACCCATCTCGTGCCGCGGGTGGCCGCCACGCCCACGGTGATCGTGGCGACCTTCCGGCCGGACGAGGGCGGTACGCAGGACCCGTTCGGTCGTGCACTGGAGCAGTGGCGCCGAACCGGGGTCGTCGAGCAGCTGGTGCTCCGGGGTCTCGACCACCGGGAGGTCGGTGAGATGCTCACCGCGCTCGCCGGGAGCGCACCACCGGAGCGCGTGGTCACGCGCTGGCACGAGCTGACCGGCGGCAACCCGTTCTTCGTCACGGAGGTCTTCCACCACCTGTCCGCCGAAGCGCTCGTCCTCGCCCCCGACGGCTCCTGGCGCGAGCTCGCCGACGACGCGGACCTGCCGGTCCCGCCCGCCGTCAGGAGGGTCACCGAGGTCCGGGTCCGGTCGCTCCCCCCGCCGACCCGGGAGGTCCTCGAGGCGCTGGCCGTCGCGGAGCACGCCACCGCCGAGGTGCTCAGCGAGACGCTGCTGACGGCGTCGGACGTCGTCGTCGAGGCCGTCGACGACGCTCACCGTCTGGCCCTGCTCGATTCCGCGACGAGCTCGGCCGGGAGTGGGTACCGCTTCGCCCACGAGCTGATCCGGCTCGCCGTGCTCGCCGGGGTGGGGCCGCAGCGCCGCCGACGCCTGCACGCGTCGGTGGCCCGTGCGCTCGAGACCACGGACCCCGAACGGCTCGATGTCCGAGCCGCGGAACTCGTCCACCACCTCTGTCGGGCCGGCACCGTCGTCGAGCCCGAACGGCTGCTGACCCATCTCGACGCCGCGGCGGCCCACGCCGAGCGGGCCGCCGCGTTCGAGGACGCCCTCGTCCACCTGGACACCGCGCTCGGGCTCGTCGGCGCCCACCGGGGGGATCGGTGGGTGCAGTTCGTGGAGCGTCGGGCCCGCGCCCTGTGCGGTCTCGGGCGCTGGGACGAGGCCGCGGCTGCGTGGCAGGATGCGGTGCACCACCTCGGCCGGGCCCACGAGACCTCGGCGATCGGCGCGCTGTGCGTTGAGGCGGCGGGGAACCTCTTCTGGTCGGGGCGGTACGACCAGGCCATGACGGCGGTGCACACGGGCCTCGCGGCCCTCGGCGACCAGGCGAGCGCCGACCGGACCCGGCTGCTGGCCACGGGCGGGAAGTGCGCCACCTTCGCCGGGGACCACCGGACCGGCGAGGAGCTCACGGCCGAGGCTCTCCTCGTCGCCGAGGAGGTCGGGGACCGTGCGGCGTCCGCGGCCGCCGGATTCGCCCGCACCGTGCACCACTGGTCGGTGGTGGAGCCGACGCTCGCCGTGACCCACGCCCGCCGGGCCGCCGCTGACGCCCGTGCGGACGGCGCCCTGTGGGAGCTCGCCGACGGCCTCGGTTTCGCCCAGTTCGCCCACGTCCTGGCCGGCGAGACCGGCGCGGTCGCCGCCATCGGGACCGAGATCGACGGGCTCGTCGAACGCCTCGGGCACTACGGCGCGGCGTTCATGCGGGGCCGCGCCCGGGTGCTGCACGAGATCACCGGCGGCGACCTCGACGTCGTCGCCTCGTCGGCCCGCGCCGACCTCGACCGGTGCCGGTCGCTCGGGCTGCCCTGGACCGCGGACTCCCACGCGTGGCTGGGCCTGACCGCGTTCTGGCGGGGCGACTGGTCCGAGGCCGACGAGCTCTACGAGCAGGGGATCGCCGGGGACCCGAGCGGAATCCTCTCCGGCGCGTGCTGGGCGATGGCGTTCCTGCTCCGCGCCCACCAGGGCGACGACCGCGCCTGTCACCGCATGCTGCGCGACGCCCCCGACCGACTCCCGACCCTCGGCGGGACCGCCGGGCTGGGGAGCTGGACGAGCCTGCTCGCGGTCACCGAGGGCCTCGTGCTGCTCGGACACCGCCAGGATGCTGCCCACCACTACCCGGCGGTGCTCCAGGCCCTCGCGGCCGGGAACGTGCTGCGCGGCTACGACAACCGCCTGATCGAGGGCGTGGCCGGCCTCGCCGCCGGCGCCTCGGGCGACCACGCGCGTGCTGACGAGCACTTCCGTCGGGCGCTGCGCCAGGCCGAGGCGATCCCGCATCGCCTGGAGCAGCCGGAGGTCCGCCGTCTCTACGCCTGGACACTCCTCGAACGGGGCGACGTCGGCGCCCGTGCCCTCGCCGCCGAGCTACTCGACGAGGCCGTCGCGGGGTACCGCGCGATCGGCATGCCCCGCCACGAGGAGCTCGCCCGCGGTCTCCGGGCGGCCGCCGGCACCGACGCGGCCGGCGGCCTCACGGCCCGCGAGCGCGGCGTCCTGCTCGAGCTGGCGGCCGGGCGGACCAGCAAGGAGATCGCCCGGAGGTGGTCGATCTCGGTCCCCACCGTCAACCGCCACATCGCCAACCTGTACGCGAAGATCGATGCGCGGAACCGCACCGAGGCGACGCGCTGGGCGATGGGTCACGGTCTCGTCACCACGCGCGTGGAAGGAGCTCCATAGTCGGCGCCACCTGCGGCGGTCAGGCGCGTTCGGGCCTGCACAGTCTTGACGATGGTGGCCGCACCGGGCCCGTTCCTAGTCTTCCGGCATGCCAACCAACGCAGAGATCGTCGCCTCGGGGTACCAGGCCTTCGCCGCCCAGGACATCCCCGCCGTGCTCGCCATGCTCGACCCCGGGATCGAGTGGTACATCCCCGAGGAGCTCCCCGACGGCGGTACCTACCGTGGTCCGGACGGAGTCCTGCAGTTCTTCGGGAAGCTCCAGGAGACCTATACCGAGTTCCGGGTCGAGCCCGAGGGGTTCTCCGCCGTCGAGGGCGACCGCGTCCTCGTCGAAGGTCACCACCGCGGCCGGGTCGGCGACCGGACCTTCGAGGTCGCGTTCATCCATCTCTGGACGGTCCGCGACGGTCTCGCCGTCGCGTACCGCGAGTACTGCGACTCCGGCAAGTTGCTCGTCCTGCTCCAGGGTGCGTCCGCCGTCCACTCCTAGGCCGACGACGACGCAGGGGCCGTACCCCGGCTCGCGAGGAACGTCGCGCCCGCGCGCTCGCCGTCGGCGATCAGGCCCTGCAGGAACGCCGGGGAGCGGTCGGCCGCGGAGGCCGAGTCGAGGGCCCGGTCGAGCTCGATGCGCTCGACGCCCACCTCCCGGTAGCTCGGGTCGGTCAGGGTGCCGGCGCGCACGAACCCGTTGATCCGCTCGATCGCGTCGATCTCCTGCTCCAGCGAGAGGTTCGCGGTGAGCTCGGCGCGCCGGTCGGCGATGGCGCCGGGGGAGCGCGGCTCGCCGGTGATCGCGCGCGGGAAGAGCTGGACGATCCAGATCGTGTCGACGGGGAGCGCGGGGAGGTCGCGGATCGGCGGGTTCTCCGAGAACACGCCGTCCCAGTAGGCCCCGCCCTCGGTCTCCACGGCGCG
>JAVXWR010000288.1:0-5891 GCA_032230725.1 Actinomycetota bacterium | reverse complement strand
GTCACACCGCCCCGGGGACCGTCGGCGGGCCGATGGTGAGCACATCCGAGGTCGCGGCGTCCATGAGCGACCCGGTGGCGCCGGGAGTGGTCGTGGTCCTCCGGTGGCCGGTGCCGGTGGTCGTGCGGGTGGTCGTGCCGGTGCCGGTGCGGGTGGTCGTGCCGGTGGTCGTGCCGGTGGTCGTGCCGGTGCCCGTCGTGCCGGTGCCCGTCGTGCCGGTGCCCGTCGTGCCGGTGCCCGTGCCGCCCGTCCCGGTGCCGTTTCCGGTCGTGCCGCTCCGAGGCGTCGTGCCGGTCGTGCCGGCGGTGCCGCTCCGAGGCGTCGTGCCGGTACCGGTCGCCCGAGGCGCGGCCGGGGCGGGCCGCCGAGCCGGAGCCGTGACAAGCGCCGGCGCTCCAGCCCGGCGCGGAGCGGTCGCGCGGGGCGGCGGAGGAGCGTGGTACGTCGCGGCGGAACGCGACCGTGTGCCGGCGGACGGCTCGCGTCGCCGCAGCTCGACGACCTTCGCGACGGTCCGCGGCTGCGCGGTCACGCGGGCCTGTGCCACGACCGACGGAGCCGCCGGCGGCGTGGCCGCGACGGGCGGGGCGGCGGCCGCGTCTCCGTCGCCCCCGTCGCCCCCGTCGCCCCCGTCGTCCTCGTCGGTGGGCGGGGTCGGCGTCAGGGTGGGTGCGGCACTCAGGGCGCTCAGCGCGCCGGCGTTGGTGGTCATCGTGACGCCGAAGGCGGCGACGTAGGCGGCACACGCCGCGGCGCCGAGGTACCCGAGCAGGGTCAGGGCCAGCCGACGTCGGCCGCTCGCGTCGACGAACACCGGCGCACCGCCGAACGGCCTGACCGCGCGGTGTGATGTCGTCATGTCGAGCTCCTCCGGGGACCAATGGCGTCGCACGACTCGCCCGAGCGGGAGCCGTCACCGGATGTATCGTCACCGGACGTAGCTCTGCTACGCCGTAAAGACCACACGATGGAGTGGATAATCAGGCAAAGGGGCTAACGAGCATCCCCAGATGGATCAGCTGGTCGGCGTTCCGCGCCGGGGTCTGTATCGGTCGGATGGCGGTGGTCGCGGTAGCCGTCGATCACCTGCTCCGGGGAGCCCTGGATCCGGGTCGGCGGAACCGGCAACCCTCGCCCCATCCCTATCTGGGACCTCTGGGCCGCGCTGAGCGAGAGCGCGTCACACCAGCACCGACCCCCACCAGGAGCCCCACGATGTCGACACCGATCCAGATCACGGGCAACCTCGCCACCGCCCCGAGCTGCAGTACCTGCGCACCGGCCGGCCGGTCGCACGCTTGATTGTCGCGGTCGACTCCCGTCGCCGCCTCGAGTTGGGGGAGTGGGCCGACGGAGAGACCACCTTCGTCCCGGTCACGGCGTGGGCCGAGGACGTCCAGCGACGAGGCGAAGGATGGGTGCGGCGAGCAGGTGGTCTGATTCCGGTTCGGATGCCTCTGCCGTCACGCCCGGGGCGACCGCTTCCGGGCGTCCGGTTGAGCAGGTGCGAGCGGGCGCAAGTCGGTGATGAAGAGGTCAACACGATCCGCCGACGATGATCTTTACGCTTCAGATCATTCCGAGTAAGCGTGCCGTGGAGTCACATCGGGTCGCGTCGAGAAAGACGACGTAAGCCCAGTGACCAGCAGAAAGGGTGCGCCGTCAGGGACTCGAATCCCGAACCCAGTGGACAGGATTCACGTGTGCTCTGGTGGTCGACGGACCGCATCCATGCTGCTCAGCAACGTGATCGACAGATAGCGATCTTGTTCAGTAGCCGCCTGTCGGCTGCCGTGGTGCGGCGTAAGCGGTACCCAATTCGGTTCCCGCCCTGCCCGGCGTGGTGGAGCGGAGCATCCCCGCGGTGCCACTCGGCAGCCGCGGTCGCGCAGCGCCCCGATCAGCGCGGTGTCGTCGGGGCAGCCTCGCAGCGACCTGGCCGACGAGCCGCAGCGACGCCTCGTTTCGGCCACTGCGGGTCGTCGATGACGACGACGACGGCCGCACGTGGCAACTGCCCAACCGACCCGCCGCCAAGGGGTCGGAGCGGTTGAATATGTCTTGCCGGCAGTGATCGAGGGCGTCCCTACTCGGCACCGGCGCGGCCGGAGCTGGGCGACGGTATCGAGAGCGACGGTATCGGGAAGCCGCTGGCCCTTCCCGGATCGCGGGCGCCCGGAGCCTGGACGTCGGCCTTCATGACCACCTACTCGGACCCTACGTCTACGCGAGCAGGCGCGGTGATCCTTTTCCGTGATCACTCTGGTCCCTTGCAGGCTGCTCACAGCAGCGCAAGGGTGATCCCCCTCAGCACGAGGGGAACACCATGACGCAGGACGTCCCAGCCCTCCCCGGGGGCCCCGACGGGCAGCGGTTCCGCGCGTGGGACGGCTCCGTCTGGCCCGACCGTGACAGCCGCGAAGTCCACAACCACACGCACCCGACCGGCACCCCTCATGGCTTCACCCCACTGTCATGGAACGACGACCAGCTGTGGGGCTCGATCAAGCGACCGACGAGTGGGCACGTGAGCTGAGCTGACGCAAGGACGCACCCGATGAGCATGTTCTCCCCAGCAGAGCTGGCCTACCTCGGCGAGGGCAGCAAGCTGGGCCGGCTGGCCACCCTCGACCCCGACGGCACTCCCAACGTCGTGCCACTGGGCTGGAACTACAACCCGGAGCACGACACGATCGACATCGGCGGGCGCGACTTCGCGTCCACCCGCAAGTTCCGCAACGTCCTCGCCAACCCCGCAGTCGGCTTCGTCGTCGATGACGTGGCGCCCCCGTGGCGGCCCCGAGCCGTCCAGATCCGCGGCACCGCCGAGGCACTCAGCTCGGCAACCGGGCCCGACGGGCGGCCCCGGGAGGCCATCCTCCGGATCACCCCGACCAGGGTGGTCAGTTGGGGAATCACGGAGGACTGAGGTCGGTCCTGGTCGGTTCGAACCCGACCGACCGTCCGCGCCCCTGCGATAGTGCCCACATGGCTGAGCATCCCGGCGCGGCGACGGTACGGATGCGGTGGTCGGCACCGAGGGCTCTGCGGCGGTGATGATCCCCCAGCGCTTCGCGGGGGACAGAAAGCGCTGCGCTGGATGGATCGGATGCTTGATGCGGCACGAAAGTCCGGGCACGACGGTCTCCTCGCCCACGGCTGCCGCATCGGCCCACACGATCTGACGGCACGAGCCCGCGGCGCGCTATCGACCCCCGTCGGTCACGTCTGAGCGTGGCCGGCGGCGCGCCGGGTCGTCCACGAGCCGACGTCCGGAGAGGCTCGGCCAGTTCGCACCCCCCCATGTGGGCTGGCCGGGTCGCGGCATCCTCGAGGGGCGCTCATCGCGCGCGATGGGCGCCCCGGCCCTCAGGACCGGTCCACCAGTCCGTCACCGCCTGGAGCACCCGAGACCGACCGTCGTCGCGGTGCGTCGCGTTCCTCGACGGGTGGGGCCAGTCGGTGCGTCGCTGGACCGACCCGATGCCCCGTGCCCGCCGGCCTCGCGTCCGCGTGCCCTCGGTGTCCCGGCGGACCGCGTCGTAGACGAGGAACACCTCCTCGAGCGGGGCGGCGACCAGGGCCGCCAGGAACTCCGGGACGGCGACACCGACCAGCCACAGGGTGCCGCCGTGGTCGGCGAGGTCGGCGCGGGTGCGTGCGAGGACGGTCAGCAGCGCGGGGCCGTCGCAGGCGTGGGTGAGGTCGACGACGAGTTCGGTGACACCCGAGGCGATCAGACTCCAGACGGTCCCCGACACCTCGGTGACCTTCGCGCTGTCGACGACGCCGGTGACGGTCACGGTGGGTCGCTCGCCCGAGTAGCTCACCTCGACGCCCGTGCTGCGCGGAGGCCGGAACTCCTGGACGTCAGCGGCGGTCGTCGGTTCGTCGTGCGTTCCTTGCGCCATCTTCGGCCCCCCGGGCCTGGTTGCTCGACGGTGCGAGCACTGGGCGCCGGGGTCCGGGGCGTCATGGACAACCTGATGCTATCGGCGCTGGTCAGGACCGCCAACACGAGCAGGGACGGGTTCGGGGGCGGGCTGCTGCAGTTCCCGGACGCGCTCGGACTTGGAGACCCGATCACCGACTCCGCGAGGGCGTTGCTCCTCCAGATCGTCAGGGTCTCAGGCAGTTTGAGCAGGCGGACTTGGACCGGCCCGCGGCCGAGGGATGGTGGTGGGAGCAGTCGGACCCGGTGCGTCGAGCTGAACCAGCAGGGGGACCAGGTTGCTGAGCGAGAACGCCTCGTAGACCGCGCCGATGACGAGCAGGGCCAGCGCGGGCAGGCTCGAACCTGCCGGTGTGTTGCAGCCCTCGGAGGTATCCCTGGCGGCGGTTCCGGGCGCCGGCGGTCTCGGGGCGGAGCCTGCTCGAGGAGGCGGGGTGGACGAGGCCGTCACACCGGCTCCCGCGCGGAGGCGGCGTGCACGGCGGGGATGCGCCCGGCCCAGGGTCGGGCGGTCTCCAGCTCGGCGGCGACGTCGAGGAGGTGGTCCTCACGGAGGCGGCGGGCGGCGAGCCGGATCCCGACGGGGAGATCGTCGTCGTCGACGCCGAGTGGGAGGGAGACGGCGGGTTGGCCGGTCCAGTTGTACAGCTGGGTGAAGCCCACGAGCGGGATGAGCGCGAGCATGGCCATCCCGAGCGAGGTCGGGTCGTCCAGGGTGGGCGCGTAGGTGCCGACGGGCGGGGGCAGGTACTCGGAGATGGGTGGGGTCCGCTGGGCGATGGTGGGGGTGAGCAGTAGGTCGAGGTTCTGCTCGTCCCACCACCGGTCGACGGTGACGCAGGTGGCGTGCACGAACTCGGCGAACTCCAGGGCCTGCAGGGCGGTGAAGGAGCGGCCCTGTTCGGCCAGCCACCAGAGCACGGGTCCGACGTCGTCAGGAGTCAGCGGGCGGCCGATGATGTCGGCTACGGCGTCGAGGTCACGGGCGACCATGGTCGGCGCGGGCCCGGACATGCCGTAGCGCCAGTCGTGACCGGCCATGTCGTAGCGGGGCGGATCGACCGAGATCACGGTGTGACCGAGCTCGGACAGCAGAGTGGCGGTCTCGGTCGCGACGCGGGAGCACGCCGGGTCGGTCTCGAGCCAGGGGATCTCCATGAACGGCGTGGTGGTGATCCCGATCCGGAGCCGTGCACCGGAGCCGGTCGGGCGCAGGGCCGGGGTCGGCGCGAAGGGGTCTCCGGGGCGGCGGCCGCTGAGCAGGGGCAGCGCCGCGGCGGTGTCACGCACCGTCCGGGTGAGCACGAACTCCTCGATCCAGGCGTGGGGACGGAGTTGGTAGCGCCGATCAGCGGGCCGGTGGACACCCGTCCGCGGGAGGGCTTGAGCGTGACCAGCCCGCACATCGCGGCCGGCATCCGCAGGGAGCCACCGCCGTCGTTGCCGTGGGCCAGCGGCACGAGGCCGGCGGCGACGGCCGCGGCCGACCCGCTGCTCGACCCGCCGGTGGCGTAGTCGGTGTTCCACGGGTTGCGCGGCATCGTGTGCAGATCCAGATCGGAGACACCGAGCTCCACGCCCTGCAGCGCCGACGTACTGCGGCCGAGGAACGTGAACCCGGCGTCGCGCAGGCCCGCGGCCAGGTAGGTGGTGCGGTCCGAGACGTGGCCGCGGTCGCGCAGCAGGCGCAGCCCGCCATGGCCGTACGGGTAGCCGGCCAGCTCCAGTGCGATGTCCTTGACCAGGATCGGTACCCCCGGGAACGGTGCGTCCCGCCGCACCGACGCGGCCTGGTCGAGCGCGTGGTCGAACGTCCGCGTGAAGACGGCGCCGATCTGGGGGTCGAGGCGTCGACCGCCTCCATCGAGGCCTCGACCAGCTCGGTCGGGGTGACCTGGCCCTCGCGGACGAGGTCGGCCTGGGCGGTCGCATCGAGCCG
>JAVXWR010000281.1:0-4313 GCA_032230725.1 Actinomycetota bacterium | reverse complement strand
AGCGCGGCGATCCGGCTCTGTGCGGCCAACCGCTCCGCAGTGAGGTCGTCGGTGGCGCTCACCTCAGCGCACCGTCGACAGCGCGCCGGGCACCAGCTCGATCACCACGGAGATGTCGGCCGGGAGCGTGATCACCTCGCCGTCGAGCTGCAGGGGGAGCTCACCGAGGGTGCGGAAGCGCAGCCGCCGGGCGCTCGGCTGCCACCCGAGTCCCCGCACCGCGGCCCGGATCCCGGTGAACAGCAGCCGGAGGCGGCCGCGATGGGGGATCGCGACGATCTCGAAGCGGCCGTCGGCGGGATCCCCGGTATCGGAGAGCCGGACGTACTTCGCCATCTCGGAGAGGTTGGCCATGATCAGGCTGTCGTAGCAGTGGGCGCCGAGGAACTCCCCCACCCCGACACCGTGGTCGGACTGCCCCTCGAAGGCCTCCAGCTCGATCTCGAACGGCCGGAAGCGCAGGAACTCCCGCACGGTGGTCCCCAGCTCGCGCAGCGACCCCTTGCCGCTGCGCTCCAGCGAGAGCGCCACGACCGGGGTGATGCCGAGCCCGATGTAGGAGTGCGCGTAGCGCGGCGGGTTGGGTCCGACGGTCAGCCGCAGTACGTCCAGGCGCTCGACGACGCCGTCGGCGATCGCCTCGGCCAGGGGACGGCGACGGGTGACGCGGCGGTGGTCGTTGGCGTTGCCCGCCGAGGCGACCGCGACGACGGTACCGGTGTGGAGGCCGTCGCCTGCCGCCATCGCGCCGTCGACGACCTCGTTGTAGCCACCGTCACCGGAGACCGACACCACGAGCGGGCGGTAGGTGCGCGCCGCGCTCTCGGCGATGCGCCGCGCGTGCCCGGCGTACTCGGTCGGCACGAGCTCGACGTCGAGGTCCGGCGCGAGCCGGCGCAGGTCGCGCGCGAGGGTGTGCGCCTTGCCCTCGCCACCGCCGGAACTGTGCGGGTTGTAGACGAGCAGCACGCTCTCGTACGGCCGGGGTTCGGGCGAACCGGGCACGGCGGACGCGGCGGACACCGGCCCAGACTACGTCCGGGCCGGGTCCGTCCAGCGCCGGGCGGCCTCGAGGAAGTAGTAGTCCGCGTAGACCAGCCCGACGTCGATCTCGGTGTTCTGCGGCTTCCCGCCCGTCGCGTGGGCGAGCAGCGCCGGACCGTTCGGGGCGACGTCCTTGCTCGCCAGCTCGTCGAGGGTCTGTCCGGCGGCCTGGCGGTAGCGGTCGCCGTCGGTGCCTCCGACTTGGTCGGCGAGGTCGAGCATCCCCGACGCGGCGATCGCGGCCGCCGAGGTGTCGCGCTCCTCCGTCGGCTTCGAGAAGTCCCACGCCGGGACGCGGTTGCCCGGCGAGGTGTGGGCGAGCCACCAGTCGGCCGCCTTCACCGCCGCCGCCCTCAGCTCGGGGTTGTTCGCCGCGCGGGCCTGGGCGGCGAAGCCGTGGATCGCCCAGCCCTGACCGCGCGACCAGGTCGAGTCGGGCGCCGCCCCCTGCCAGGTGTCGCGCTTGAGGAACGCGCCGTTGTTCGGATCGAAGACCGCGACGTGCGCGATGCTGCCGTCGGGGCGCATGTTGGTGCGCGACGCGGTGAGGGCGTGCTGCGTGGCGATGTCCTTCCACGCCGGGTCGCCGCCCGGCAGGGTTGCCGCCCGGTCCAGCAGTGCGAGGTTCATCGTGGTGTCGATGATGACGGGGAAGGGCCACGTGCCGCGGACGTCGTCGTCGCCCTCGGTGTCCCAGCTCTTGATCGCGTGGACCTTCGGCGAGTACCGGGTGGCGAGCGAGCGCGCGGCCGTGACGACGTCGTCCGTCCCGGCGCCGGTGGCCGCGATCTGGTCGCCGAAGCTGTCGTCGACCACGAAGCCCAGGTCGTGGGTGTCGGTGCGGGTCACCTGGGAGGCGATGGGCGCGGTCCAGCGCTGCGCCCGGGCGGTCCAGGCCTGGTCACCGGTGAGCTCGCGGGCCAGCCACATCTCCCCGGGGAAGAACCCGGACGTCCAGTCGTCGACCGGTTTCGTCTCCCACGTCGACGCGCCGCCCTCGACCAGCCGCGGGTAGCCGTCCGCGGGATCGAGCGAATCCGCCGCGCCCGCCAGCCGCTGGTACGCGGTGGGCAGCACCCTGGTCACCGACGCTGGCAGCGGCGCCGACGACGACGGCCCCGGCGCGGCGGACGCCGGCGCCCCGGGAGGCGGTGCCGCCGCGGGTGACCCGCCGCAGCCCGCCAGCAATGCACCCACCAGTGCCACAGCAGCCACACCCGTCACACGGCGAGACTGCCCCGCCACGCGGACGCCATCCGCCCACGACCCCGAACTCGCCACCAACGAGTCACCCCCCGGCATGGCGCGGCACGGTAGCCCGTCCGGGTCATCCGCGCCCACCCGCCCGCCGGCTGGGGCCTAGTGGCAGGCGTCCGGCTCGCTCGCCGGCAGGTCGAGCGCCGGGTTCCCGTCGAAGAACCCGGTGGGCCGCAGCATGAACCCGATCGTGGACACCGGCATGACCGGCCAGTCCTCCGGTCGCACCACGTGGTGGGCGCCGAACGTGTACCAGACCACGACGTCGCTGCCCTCGAGCGGACGGTCGCCGTCGAGGTAGGTCGGCAGCCCGGTGCTGCGCGGGGCCTGCAGCGGGTAGTCACCGGCGGCGAAGCGCTGCTCGGGGTCGTTCGCGGTGACCCACACGGTGTGCTCGGTGAACCCCGACCGCGGCGCGAACAACGCCTCGGGGGAGTACATCGGCGGGACCGTCGAGCCCGGCATGAGCGCGTAGGCCGTCGGGGCCCCGGTCGGGCCCGTCCGCGTCGTGCTCTCGATCTTCCAGAAGCGGGCCTTGCCCGGCGCCGTGTCGCGCGCCCCGTCCGCCTCCGAGGTGACCGGCGTCCGCGTCGTGACCCAGGCGTTCCCGTGCGGGTTCGCCGGACCGGGCGCGACCGGCACCGAGTCGATCTCGACGACGGTGTTGGCCGGCCCGTCGACGGTCATGTCGAGCCGCACGCAGAAAAAGTGCTGGTGGTTGGGGCCGTAGAGCCCCGGTGCGACGAGCGTCCCGTACTCCGGCACCTCCCCCACCGGGAGGGCCGCCGTCGAGATGACGCCGGTCAGCTTGACCTCGTACTCGATCAGGCCGTCGTTGTAGAGGTACCAGAAGTAGCCGTACTCGTAGTTCCCGACGGTGACGATCGAGGAGATCACCAGGCGCCGCCGGCGGCGGACCTCGACGGCCTCGGTGCGGAAGTCGGTGTGCTTCCACGCGATCCCGGTGTCCTCCTCGTGCATGCAGATCGCGTTCGGGATGACGACGGCCTGTCCGTCCTGGTCGTTGACGATCCCGTCGAAGTAGTGAATGTGCCCGACGCAGTCGCACCCGAGCGTGAGCGGGTTCGCGAGCCACCCGACCCCGTACTCGCCCTGGTCGAAGACGTTCTTGAAGCGGTGCGTGGGGGCCGGGTCGCCGTAGGGCACGTACATCTCGGCGAGCGAGGCGCGGTGCAGCACCGGGCGGCGCGTGCCGTGGTCGTCGTAGGAGACGTCGTGCAGGACGAGGCCCTCGCGCGGGGTGAAGCCGATCCGCAGGTGCCACTTTTGCCAGCTGACCGCGTGCCCGTCGACGGTGAAGCTGGGGCCCTCGGGCTGGGTGATGTGGATGGGCTTGACGTCGTCGCGAACCGTCTCGACGAGCGGCACGTTCGCCGGGTCGTGGATCCACGGCTGCTCGTAGTTCGCGGGGTGCGGCGGGAGGTCGACGGTGATGTGGTCCTGCACGTCGACGACCTCGCGCAGGTCGAGGTCGACGGTGACGACGAGGCCCTCGACCGGGCGCGCGTACCCGTGCTCGCCCGGCGCGGCCCGCAGCCACGTCAGCGGCCGGCCGATGCGCCGGGCGCTCGGGTCGTCCTCCGGGCCGGTCCACGACGAGGCCCAGGGATCGATCATCGCGAGGTCCAGCTCGGTGATCCCGCGCCGGCGCATCGCCTCCTGCCAGCGCGCGTCGGCGCGCACGATGTCCTCGGTCGCGAAGAACTCCTCGGCCATCACGGGTGCCTGCACGCCCGGTCGGGCGTGCCAGGTCACGACGGTGCCCTCGGAGAGGGAGACGACGGCCTCGTAGAGCATCCGCTCGCCGCGCTCGTAGAGCACGATCTCGGCCTCGCGCGGCAGGTGGCCCGAGGAATCGGACGCGGTGGGCGACCAGCCCGCCAGCGCCGTCTTCGAGGGCTCGTGCAGGTGGACGAACACGAACCGGGCGGTGTCGGTGAGGCTGCGGGCCTCCTTCAGCACCGAGGTCGCCGCGGCGACCTCCTCGGCGG
>JAVXWR010000269.1:0-6292 GCA_032230725.1 Actinomycetota bacterium | reverse complement strand
GAGGTCATCAACAACGCCTCGTTCATCGTGATCTTCCCGCTGACGTTCGTGGCGAACACCTTCGTCCCCCTCGACACCCTGCCCGGTCCGTTGCGGGTGTTCGCGGAGTGGAACCCGGTCTCCTCGGTCACCCAGGCCGCCCGGGAGCTGTTCGGCAACCTGTCCCCGAACCCGGGCGCCGCGGTCCCCACCACCTGGTCGCTCGAGCACCCGCAGCTCTACACGCTGATCTGGTCGGTGCTCGTGGTGGCGGTGTTCGCGCCCCTGGCGGCGGCGCAATATCGCCGGGCCGCCAGCCGCTGAGCCGGGCGGCCGCCCGTCCGGGCCCGCGAGCTATCCGGCGCGCGGGGGCCGGGCCCGCAGGTACGGGACCCGGGCCGGGGCCCCGCCGGACCCGGCCGGTGCGGTCAGCAGCTCGAGGATGCGCTCGCCGGACACGGGCCGGGAGAACAGGTAGCCCTGCGCGGTCCGGCAGCCCATCTCGAGCAGCACCGTCCGGGCCGCCTCGGTCTCCACCCCCTCGGCGATCAGCTCCAGCCCGAAGGACTCGGCGAGCGCGATGATCGAGCGGACGATGGCGTCGTCGCCCGCGTTCTCGCCCAGGTCGCGCACGAAACCGCGGTCGATCTTGAGGATGCTCACCGGGAACGCCTTGAGCTGGGCGAGCGAGCTGTAGCCGGTGCCGAAGTCGTCGATGGCGACGGAGACCCCGAGTCCCCGCAGCCCGCGCAGGGTCCGCAGCGCCGCGGCGTCGTCGCTCACCACGGTGTGCTCGGTGACCTCGAGAATCAGATCGCGGCCGGACATCCCGTGGAGGCGCAGGACCCGCTCGACGGTCTCGACGAAGTCGCCCGCGATGAGCTGGACCGGCGAGATGTTGACGGAGAGGGTGAGGTCCGGCGCGGCATCGGGCGGCAGCACCGAACGCCAGCCCGCGAACTGCCGGCAGGCGGCGTCGAGCACCCACGCGCCCAGCTCGCCCGCGAGGTTGGTGGCCTCGGCGACGCCGACGAAGAGCTCGGGGGCCACCTCGCCGAGGGTCGGGTGGTGCCATCGGACGAGCGCCTCGACACCGATGGTGCGCCGGCAGCGGAGGTCGACGATCGGCTGGAACGCGACGGCGAGCGAGCCCTCGCGGATCGCCGAGAGCAGGTTCATCTCGACGGCGAGGCGCACCTGCTCCCGCGTCTGCATCTCGGTGGTGAACAGGACGACGTTGTTGCCTCCGCGGGTCTTGGCGACCAGCACGGCCTGGTCGGCGCTGCGGAGCCACTCGGCGAGGTTAACCGTCGACGGCTCGGCGACGGCGATCCCGACGCTGACGGTCCGCCCGAGCGGCTGCCCGCCGATCCGGATCGGCGTGGTCATCGCGTGCTGGATGCGCTCCGCGACCGCCCGCGCCCGCGTCTCGTCCGCCCGGTCCGCGATCGCCACGACGAACTCGTCACCGCCCAGGCGGGCGACGACGTCGCGGCGGTCGGTGGCCGCCCGGAGGCGTTCGGCGACCGCGACGATGAACCGGTCGCCCGCCTCGTGGCCGAGGAAGTCGTTCATCGCCTTGAGCCGGTCGACGTCGATGAACAGCAGCGCCCGGGGCCCCTGCTCCCCCGCGTCCTGCATCGCCTGCAGGTGCGTCATGAGCGCACGGCGGTTCGGCAGTCCGGTCAGCTCGTCGTGGTGGGCGATGTGGCGGAGCCGGTCCTCGGCGGCCATCCGACCCTGCATCTGCGCGAGCAGCAACGCGATCGTCCGGAGCGCCCGCAGCTCGTCGTCCTCCCACCCGCGGTCCCCGAACTTGATGAACCCGAGCGTCCCCGTGGTGCTCGCGCCCGACCGGAGCGGGACGACGGCGAGCGAGGTGGCCGCGACCCCCGAGCCGCTGCGCACCCGCTCCTGGTAGTCCGCCGACTCCGACGGGCGGATGACCATGACGTCGGTGAGGTGCTCGCTCGCCGCGAAGGTCGGGTCGGCGGTCTCGAAGGGGATGACGCCGAGCGGGTCGGGGTCGGGCACCTCGGCCCGTGGGGGCCACTCCGCGACGAGCACCGTCGCGCGCAGCGCGGTGTCGTGGAAGCGCAGGAAGCTCAGGTCCACCTCGAAGTACTCGACCAGCGAGCGCAGCACCCGTGCGGCAGCCGGGGTGAGGCCCACCGACTCGACACCCATCAGCGAGGTGGCGACGGCCGTGACGAGCTCGTCCAGATTGGACGGCGGGTCACCCACCGGACGCATCATATGACACAGGGTAGCCGACGTTCGGCCGATCAGGTAGATCGGAAGAACTCACCCACCGGACGTCGCCGACTACGGACCGGGGTGCTCGCAGTGTGACTCAGCCGCAGCACGAGCGCGACCACCTCGGTGTCCGCCAGCCCGACGGCGGAGCGGAAGCTCGCCTGCCATCCGGCCAGCTCGTCGGCGAACCCCTCCGAGAGCGTCCGCAGGTCGCCCGGCGTCGTGGCGAAGAGGAACACCGGCGACACCGGGTGGACGGCGAGACCGTGCGCCTCGGCCTCCACCCACACCGCCTCGGCGGCTGACCCGCCACGGACGAAGTCCGCCGGCGAGGAGCCGGGGACGGTGACGACGGCGAGCGCGGAGCTGGACGCCATGCGGTCGCGGGTGTCGTCGGCCAGCGCGTCACCGCGGCCCCAGTCGGCCAGCAACGCCATCACCTCGGGCCGCCGGGCGATGGTCAGGCTGGTGAGGTCCGCGGCGCCGAGCCCGAGCGTGGCGACGTCGATGCCCTCGTCCGTCCGGCCCTCCCCGGGCCAGACCAGCTCGTCGAACATCTCGCGGTGCAGGCGCGGCGTCAGGTAGCGGATGCGATCCGCGCCCGCGATCGTCTCCCCGGCCGTCCGGAGCCGGTCGCCGACGCCGACGAGGTGCACCTCGCCCGCCTCCGCCGCGGCGGCCTCCCGCAACGCGCGCTCCGTGGGCTCGCCGAGGGGTCGCGGCCGGCCCAGGGCACGGTTCGTGCCGCGGACCAGGACCCCGGCATGCAGCGCGGCCAGGCGCTCGTCGCGGCACGACCCGAAGCGCAGGGACGCCACGACGTCGGGCCGCTCACCGTCGGGGAACAGCGTGACCGGGCCGAGCGCCCCCATCGCGGCCGCGGCCGCGCGGGCGTTGAACAGCGCCGCCCCGAGCGCGACGTAGCTGCCGCGGTAGGCGACGTCCATCGTCGTCGTGCGCGCCCGGTCGAGCAGGAGCCGGACCCCGCCCGGGTCCGATTCGACGAGCCAGGGCTGGACGTTGCCGCCCGAGGGCGCGAGTCGGATGGCCTCGAGGACGCCGGCCGTGGCCGGGTGGGCGGTGCCCGACAGCGTCGGGGTGAGGGCGACCTCCGGGGGTTCCCCCGAGGACCGGTGTGCTGCCGGCTCGCCCGCGCGCGCGTCGTCGAGCGCATCGAGATGCTCGTCGAGGTCGATCCGGACGCGACCGGACGCCAGCGGCCGGCCCAGGCCGAGGCGGCGCACCGCGGCCGCGACGGTCGCGGCGCCGAGCGCGACGTCGCCGCCGAGCTGGGGCCACGTCGTGAGCGTCCGCCCGACCTCGACCATCGAGGCCGCGATCCGCGGTGACAGCTCGGCCGCGCCGAGGATCCGCATGACGTGCGGGACCTTGTCTGTCGTGGCGAGCCCGCGGAGCTGCGCGGAGTCGAGGTCGCCGACGAGCCCGTGGAAGAGCGGGCGGTCGGGCTCGAGGTCGAACCGCTCGACGTCGAGCAGGCCGCGGTCGCTGGTGACCATGAGGACCGGGATCCCGTGCCGCCGCGCCTCCTCGCGCAGCAGGACCTTGACGTCGAGCGAGTCGGCCTCCTCGACGAGGACGTCGAGCCCGTCGAGGAAGGCCTCGACCCCGTCGGCGGTCACGCCGCCCTCGACGACGGACAGCTCCACGAAGGGGTCGAGCTCGGCGATCCGGCGCGCCGCCACCACCGCCTTGTTCACACCCAGGTCGAGCACCGTCGCCGGGATGCGGTTGAGGTTCGGGACGTCGATCGCGTCGAAGTCGGCCAGGCGCAGCTGTCCGCACAGCCCCTCGAGAGCGAGGGTGTGTGCCGCGGCGTGCCCGACGCTCAGGCCCGCGACGCCGATCCGCAGCCGGGACAGGCGATCCTGCTCCTCGGCGGTGATCTTGTTGCGGTTGCGGTCCAGCCGCAGCCGCTGGAAGGCCGCACGGCCGAGCAGCCCCACGACGGTGCGCCGCCAGGGGTAGTGGACCCAGGCGTCCGGCCCGGTGTGCTCCCCGGGGACGCCGCCGCGCAGCGCGGCGAGGTCGGCGCGCTGCGCGGCGCGGCGGTCGAGCCCGGTGGTCGCGGGGTCGGCGCGGAGCCGGGCCAGCTCGGCGGCGTCGACCAGGACCGCCCGGAAGGCCCCGGCGCTCACCGCCCGACCCGCGGCGCCGGCACGACCGGCGGCGACGGCCCCACCGAGGCGAACAGCTGGGCGGTCTCGGTGTCGATCGCCCGCCGCTGCGGCTCGGGCACGCTGGCGGGCCACGCCCAGCGGTCCCAGAACATCAGGTGGGTGCGGTAGCGGTCGTCGGGATAGTTGACGGGCGGGACGTCGCCCACGAGGACCGCGCCGGTGGACGTCCACAGCCGTTCGGTGTGCGCGGCCGTCGTGCCCAGCGCGTAGCGGGCGCCCCGGATCGTCGCGGCGTGCACCGGAGCCCGCCCGAAGCAGCTCACCAGCTCGCGGCGGTTCGGCACGTCCTGCGCCACCCACAGCCCCTTCGACTCGACGACGCCGAACGGCAGCCGCTCCTCGATGTGCGCACGGACCCGCGCGTCCCCGTGCCAGACGGTGAGCGCCTGGGCCTCGTCGGCCGCGTCGTAGGGCCCGTGGGCGCGCATGCCGCCGACCGGCTCGCCCTCGGCCGTCACGGCGACGAACACCAGCGACGGGACGACCTCGTCGAGCTCGAGCGCGGCTTCCACGCCGTAGGAGCCGTAGACGCGCTCGGCCCCGGCGAGGTAGGCCCGCCACAGCTCCGGTCCGGCCACGGGGGTGCTGACGACGACGTGATGGCTGGACTCCGGGACCTGATGGCTCAGCCGCCACGCGTGGGCCGCGGACCGCCCCGAGGCGGCGACGCTCGCGGACATCGCACCTCCCGGCTCCTCGACGCCACGACCACCCCCGATCCTGAGCGCCCCGGACGCCGCCGAGCAGCGTCCGTTGAGGTGCGGTTGCGGAGGGCCATCTCGCTCGCCTGCCAGGTTTCGAGCGCGCGCTGGTTACGTCACGTGCGCGCCATCCGCTGTCCGACGGGAAGATCCTCCGGAGTCGGACCGTCCGGCGGGGTCAGACCTCGGTCGCGTCGACGACGGTCTGGCCCAGGTAGTCGTGCGCGCCCCGGTCGAGCGGGCCGCCGCAGGTGACGAGACGGAGCTCGGCTGCGTCCGCGCCGACATGCACTCGGGCGTCCATGATCACCAGGACGTGGCGAATCCGAGGTCTCTGCGTCCGGATCCGCTACCGCACGCTGATCTTGGTCGCGTCGACCTTCTCGACCAGACTCGAGAACGAGATCGAAATCAACACGGCGTCGCCGTCGAGAACTCAGCGTCAGAAGCCGTCGGCGATCTTACTCTGCTCGAGTGGTTTGGGTTGTGACCTTCGCCGCCTGATATCACTCTCGGTCACCCACACTCGAGGAGGAGCGGAATGTCGGATCAGGCGAAGTTCATGAGGCAGCTCGGCGAGCTCTGGGAGAACGGGCGCGTCGACGAGGTCGACGACCTTCTTCCGGCGGACGTCGTCTACCACCTCGCGGGGTTCCCGGACATGGATCGGGAGGGGCTGAAGCAGTTCATGGCCGGCTTCCATCGGTCGTTCCCGCAGTTCTCGATCACGGTGGAAGAAGACCTCGTCGACGAGGAACGCAGCGCTCACCGCTGGAGGTGCACCGGAACGTTCTCGGGCGAGGGGGGCGTACTGCCGGGTGAGCCGACGGGTCAGCGGACCGAGGCGACGGGCAGCCACGTCATCCATTGGCGTGGCGGACACCCGGTCGAGGTCTGGCACTTCGGCGATTGGCTGGGATGGTTGCAGCGCGCGGGGGTCATCCCTGCACTCGGCTGAATGCCCGCACATCGACGCGAATCGTCGCGATCGTCGTCCGGCCGCACCTGGCCCCGGGGACGACGCGCGGTCGGTCGGAGGAGCCACGGTCGGGACGCAGACCACCTCTGACACCGGTCCCGGCCGGGTAGCCCCGACTCATGGCACAGCTCCCCGAGATAGAGGACCGCCCCGACCGCCCCGACCGCCCCGACCGCGCC
>JAVXWR010000427.1:0-3401 GCA_032230725.1 Actinomycetota bacterium | reverse complement strand
CCGGGGCGGAGGTCCCCGTCGACCGCGCCGTCGTCGCCATCGCCGACTCGGTCATCCGCGCAGGAACCGTGACCTACAGCAAGTCGTGACCCGCAGAGGCCACGGCTCGAGCACGACAGCACCTACGAACGTGGAGGTCCACATGACGGCGACAACGGGCGGTACCCCGGCCCCGACAGGACCGCGCGGCGCGCTGGGCCTCATCGAGACCAAAGGGCTGGTGGGCGCCATCGAGGCGGCCGACGCGATGGTCAAGGCGGCCAACGTGGCCGTCGTGGGTCATCGCGAGATCGGCGGCGGCCTGGTCACAGTGATGGTGCGCGGCGACGTGGGTGCGGTGAAGGCCGCCACCGACGCCGGCGCCGTCGCCGCCGGCAAGGCGGGCGAGGTCGTCTCGGTGCACGTGATCCCCCGCCCCCACGACGAGACCGAGGGGATCCTCTCCGTCCTCACCCGGCCGAAGGCCTGACCGCTCTTGCCGACGCCAGGAGGTGATCCGAGATGACGGCGACACTGGACGCCGACCTGGCCGGGCTGGCCGACGTGCGGACCAAGGCCCGGGCGGCCCGCGCGGCCTTCGAGCAGATCGAGGGCACCGACCAGGTCACCCTCGACCGGTGGGTGCGTGCGATGGCGCTGGCCGGCACGAAGGCCGCCGAGGAGCTGGCCCGCCTCGCGGTGGACGAGACCGGGTACGGCATCTACGAGCACAAGATTCACAAGAACCGCTACAACACCGGGTTCATCGCCCGCTGGATGCTCGAGCGTCGGGCGGTTGGCGTGCTCTGGGTCGACGAGGAGTCGCGCGTCACCGCCGTCGGCACCCCGATGGGCGTCATCGCTGGCATCATCCCGGTCACCAATCCCACCTCGACGGCGCTGTTCAAGAGCCTGGCAGCGGTGAAGGCGGGCAACGCGGTCGTCCTCGCCCCGCACCCGCGAGCCGCGCGCTGCACCCTTCGGGCGGCGGAGATCATGGGGGATGCCGCGGTCTCCGCCGGCGCGCCCGAGGGTTTGGTCTCCTGCCTGTCCTCACCGACGCTGCCAGCCACGCAGGACCTGATGCGAAGGCCGGAGATCGCGCTGGTGTTGGCCACCGGCGGTCCGAGCATGGTGCGCGCTGCCTACTCCAGCGGGAAGCCGACCATCGCGGTCGGGGCGGGCAACGTGCCGGCCTACGTCGGAGCTAGCGTCCCCGATCCTGCCGAGGCCGCCGAAATGATCATCACCTCGAAGGCCTTCGACAACGGCACGGCGTGCGTGGCCGAGCAGTCCGTGGTGGTCGTCGAGTCCGTGGCGACCGCGTTCCTGACCGCGTTCGAGCAGCGCGGCGCGCACTGGATGAGCCGCGACCAGCAGGACGCCCTCGTCCGGATCCTGTTCGACGACCGCGGTGCGCTGCGGCCCGCCACGGTGGGCCAGACGGCCTTGCGACTCGCCGAGCTCGCCGACTTCACGGTGCCGGCGACGACGCGGGTGCTCGCCGCGGAGCTGGACACCGTCGGCGTGGACACCCCGCTGTCGCGGGAGATCCTCGGGCCGGTGTTGTCGGTGTACCGGGCGCGGGACGCCCGGGCGGGGCTGGCGCGGTGCCGGGAGGTGCTCGCCCTCGACGGCGAGGGCCACACGCTGGCCCTGCACGCGGCCGACCCCGAGGAGATCGCGCCGTTCGGGGCGCTGCCCGCCGGGCGGATTGTGGTCAACACACCTGCTCTCTTCGGCGGGATGGGCTACTCGACCGACGTCGACCCCTCCTTCCAGCTCGGCACCGGCACGTGGAGCGGGTCGATCTGCTCGGACAACGTCACGCCCCTGCACCTGATCAACATCAAGCGGATCGCCCACGAGGTCCGGCCCTGGCGCACCGTGTACGACGCGGTCGAGCTCTGATGGGCGCCGCGGCCGTGCCGGCGGACTCGTCGGACGGCTCCGCCGCGGTCGACGGGCTGCTGTCGGCCACCGCCGCGCGTCTCGACGCACCGGAGGCCGTCCGACCGGCGCCCGGCCCGCTGCGGGTGGGCGTCGACCTGGGAACGGCCAACTGCGTGCTGGTCGTCCTCGATGCGGACGACCAGCCGGTGTGGGTCGACAGCCATCCTTCGGGAGCCCTGCGCGACGGGGTGGTGGTGGACTTCGGGAGGGCCACGTCCACGGTCGCGCTGCTCAAGGAGCGGGCCGAGCAGGCGATCGGCTCGGGGCTCCGGACGGCCGCCACCGCGTATCCGCCGTGCATCCCGGTGAAGGACGCCCGGGCGTGCACCTACGTCTGCGAGGCTGCCGGCTTCTCTGACGTCGCGCTGGTCGACGAGGTCACCGCCGCCCAGCGAACCCTGGAGGTCTCCGAGGGGGTCGTGGTCGACGTCGGCGGCGGGTCCACTGGAGTCGGGGTCTTCCGGGGCGGCCGGCTCGTCGAGCTCGACGATCGGGCAGGTGGGGGACACCACCTCGACCTGGTGCTCGCCGGCGCTCTTGACATCCCCCTCGAGGACGCCGAGATCCACAAGCGGGAGCACCCGACCGCCTCGCTCCCCATTCTCGTCCCCGGCCTGCAGCGCATCGCGGAGTCCGTTCGCGCGATGACCCACGGCGACGAGGACCTCCCCCTGCACCTGGCCGGCGGCGCGCTGATGCTCGCCGGAGCCGGGGACATCCTGGCCGGCTACCTGGAGCGCACCGTGGTGACCTATCCGCACGCCCTGCTGATCACTCCGATCGGGATCGCGAGGTCCGCGCCATGAGCAGCCCCTCGCGCAGCACCCCAGTACTCCGGACCTGGGCCTTCGTCGACCGGATGCAACCGCAGTGTGCGGCGCACATCGCAGCGACGAGCCCCGGTGACGTACCGCTGGCCGGCATGGCTGAGCTCTACATCGAGATGGCGCCCGGCAACGAGGTGTTCCGCGCCGCCGACATCGCGCTCAAGGCGGCCGGCGTGCGGCCCGCCCTGCAGATCATCGAGCGAGAGTTCGGTCTGCTCGAGATCCACTCCGAGCAACAGGCCGAGGTCCTCGCCTCCGGCCAGGCCGTGCTCGACGAACTGGGCCTCACCGAGGCCGACCGGATCAAGCCGACGATCGCCTCCACGCAGTTCATCACCAACGTGCACCCCTACCAGGCGCAGCTGCTCAACAAGTGGCGCAAGGGCAGCATGATGATGCCTGGGCAGAGCCTGTTCGTCATGGAGGTCGCCCCCGCGGCCTACATCTCGGTGGCCGCCAACGAGGCCGAGAAGGCCGCGAGCATCACTGTCATCGAACTTCGGGCCGTCGGACGGTTCGGGCGCATGTTCCTGTCCGGGACCGAGAGCGAGGTCCAGAGCGCCCGCGACGCCGCGGTCGCCGCCCTCGAGTCGATGCACGGCCGCGAGGACACGCGATGACCGTCTGGGGCGCCGCCGACGT
>JAVXWR010000232.1:0-4390 GCA_032230725.1 Actinomycetota bacterium | reverse complement strand
CGGTCTCGGAGAGCATGGCGAGCACGAGGTAGGAGAACTGGGTCAGGCCGGCGTCGCGCTGCAGCTGCGCATCCAGGGCGGCCGGGAGCAGCGTCATCACGGCAGCCGTGCGACGCCAGGCGTGCTGCTCCTCGGTGGTCAACCACTCGGCCATATCGAACAGCTTACACTTGATGCTTCAACTGTGCACCGGTAGGGTGGAGACTGAACCGCCACCCCCAGGAGCCCGACCCATGACCTCCCCGTTCACCACCGTCGCCCCGGGCGCCGCCTTCGACGCCTTCGTCGGGCCCGCGCGTGCCACGGCCGCCGGCCGCCGGCCCTGGGTCCCCGAGGACGGGCCGCTCCCGGCGATCTACCTGTCCCACGGGGCGCCGCCGCTCTACGACGACGGCGAGTGGATGCGGGAGCTCTTCGGGTGGGCGCACCGGATGCCGCAGCCGCGCGCGATCGTCATCGTCTCGGCCCACTGGGAGTCCGCGCCGCTGACGATCTCCTCGCCCGCCGAGGGCACCCCGCTCGTCTACGACTTCGGCGGCTTCGCGGAGCGCTACTACCGCATGACCTACGCGACGCCGGACGCGACCGCCCTCGCCGACCGGGTCACCGCGATGCTGGCGGGCAGCGAGCCGGTGCACCGTTCGGAGCGCGGGCTCGACCACGGGGCCTGGGTGCCGCTGTCGGTGATGTACCCGAACGCTGACGTGCCGGTACTACAGGTCAGCATGCCCGACGAGGACCCCGAGCGGCTGATGGCGATCGGCGATCGCCTGCGCGAGCTGCGCTCCGAGGGCGTACTCGTCGTCGGCTCCGGGTTCATGACCCACGGGCTGCCGTTCCTCACCCGCGACATGCTCCGTGGCGAGGCCGTGCCCGGGTGGACCGACGACTTCGACGCCTGGGTCGCCGACGCGCTCTCCCGCGGGGACGTCGAGGAACTGCGCCGCTTCCGCGCGGCGCCCGGGATGCCCTACGCCCACCCGACCGCGGAGCACTACGTCCCGCTGTTCGTCACCCTCGGCGCGGCCACCGACCCCGAGGTCGGAGTGACCACCGAGATCGACGGGATGATGTGGGGCCTCTCGCGGCGGTCGTTCTCGCTGGCCTGATCGGTGGCCGGACCATGACGATCACCTCGAGTAGCGAGCCGGCTCGGCGGCTACTTTCGTGGACCATGTTGACGATCCGGGACGCCTCGGTCGAGGACGCCGCCGCCTGCGCCGCGCTCTACGCGCCCTACGTGCGGGACACCGTGATCAGCTTCGAGACGGTTGCGCCGGACGCCGTCGAGATGGCCGGCCGGATCGACGGGTCGCACGCCTGGCTGATGGGCGAGGAGGACGGGCGCCCGGTCGGATTCGCCTACGGCGGGCCGTTCAACCCGCGCGAGGCCTACCGGTGGGCGTGCAGTGTCAGCGTCTACCTCGAGGTCGGGCGCCGTCGGACCGGAGCCGGCCGGGCGCTGTACGAGGCGTTGTTCGCGCGCCTCGTCGACCTCGGCCTGCGGCGGGCGGCGGCGGGGATCACCCTGCCCAACGAGGCCAGCGTCGGGCTGCACGCCGCGCTGGGCTTCGAGACCGTCGGGACGTTCCCGCGCATCGGGTGGAAGGACGGCGCCTGGTACGACGTCGCCTGGATGCAGCGGGATCTCTGACTACGTGATCAACGCCGGTTTCCTGACGTCCAGTGTCGGGACAGGGGAGCACGCCGATAGGGAGACTCTTCTGACATCCGCTCAGCGGCCGGCCGGCGAGATGTTCAGCGACATCCCCGCGAGCCCGCGGGCCCGCACCGTGAGCCGGTCCGCGACGGCCCGCAGCGCCTCCCCGGCCGCGGACTGCGGCGCCGAGAGCACCAGCGGCACGCCGGCGTCGCCGCCCTCGCGCAGCCGGGTGTCGATCGGGATCTGGCCCAGCAGCGGGACCGGCGAGCCGATCGACTTCGTCAGCGAGTCGGCCACCTGCTGGCCGCCGCCGGAGCCGAAGAGCTCCATGCGTGAGCCGTCGGGCATGTCCATCCACGACATGTTCTCGACGACGCCCACGAGGCGCTGACGGGTCTGCAGCGAGATCGCCCCGGCGCGCTCGGCCACCTCGGCGGCGGCCTGCTGCGGCGTGGTGACCACGAGCAGCTCGGCGTTCGGGATCAGCTGCGCGGTCGAGATCGCGATGTCGCCGGTGCCGGGGGGCAGGTCGAGCAGCAGCACGTCGAGGTCGCCCCAGAAGACGTCGGCGAGGAACTGCTGCAGGGCACGGTGCAGCATCGGCCCGCGCCAGACCACCGGGGTGTTGCCGGGGGTGAACATCCCGATCGAGATGACCTTCACCCCGTGGGCCTGCGGCGGCAGGATCATCTCGTCGACCTTGGTGGGCAGGGCGTCGGCGCCGAGCATGCGCGGCACGGAGTGTCCGTAGATGTCGGCGTCGACCACGCCGACCGAGAGGCCCTTGTTCGCCATGGCCGCGGCGAGGTTCACCGTCACCGACGACTTGCCGACGCCACCCTTGCCGGAGGCGATCGCGTACACCCGCGTCATCGACCCCGGCTGCGCGAAGGGGATCACCGGCTCGTCGGCGTCGCCCTTGACCGTCTTGCGCAGCTCACGTCGCTGCTCGTCGTTCATGACGTCGAGCTCGACGGACACCGCGGAGACGCCCGAGACCCCGGACACCGCCGTGGTCACGCGCTGCGTGATCGTCTCCTTCATCGGGCAGCCGGACACCGTCAGGTAGATCGCGATCTCGACCTTGCCGTGGTCGAGGACACGGACGTCCTTGAGCATGCCCAGCTCGGTGATCGGACGGTGGATCTCGGGATCCTCGACACCGGAGAGTGCGGTGCGGATCGCCTCGACCGACGGTGAACCAGCCATGACCCGATGTTACGTGGCGCTGTCGCCCGGACCGGGCCCCGCGTGGTTCGTCCCACGTGCCCCGACTCCCGCGCGGTCCAGCGCCCGGTCCAGGGCCCGGTCCAGGGCCCGGTCCACCGCGCCCTCGACGGCACGCTCGACCGCCCGGTCGAGCGTCTTCGCCAGCGACCGGTCGACCACGCGGCCCAGCTCCTTCTGCATCTCCCGGCTCACCCCGCCGCCGCGCTCACCGCCGCGCTCGGAGAGCTCGCTGCGCAGGAAGTCGCGGGTGACCATCTCACCGACGGCCAGGCGCACGGCCGCGAGCTCCCGCGAGAGGTACTCGGTGTCGGCGATGGTGCGCTGCGCGCGCGACCGGTCCTCGTCGAGGGCCACCCGGTCGCGGTCGTCCTGACGGTTCTGCGCGAGCAGGATCAGCGGGGCCGCGTACGCCGCCTGGGTGGAGAATGCCAGGTTGAGCAGGATGAACGGGTACGGGTCCCACTGCCCGATGATGCCGATCAGGTTCAGCGTGATCCACACGATCACGAGGACCGTCTGCCAGAGCAGGTAGGTGCCGGTCCCGAGGAACCGGGCGAGCCGCTCGGAGAGCCGGCCGAAGTAGTCGGTGTCGAGCTGGACCCGCAACCGCCGCTGGGGACCGGCCGGGGTGTCGAGCCGGTAGCGGGTGGAGCGTTCAGGCACGGCGGCCTCCGCGGGTTCGGCGGGCGGACGCGGGCCGGGGCGAGGCCGACGACCCGGGCGACGCAGCGCCCGCCGTCGCGGCGTCCCCGCCCGCGGGCGGGAGGGCCGACGGCGGCACGCGCAGCCCACCCGTCGTCGTGGGGTCCGGGTCCTGGGTGCGCCAGTCCTGGGGCAGGAGGTGGTCCAGGACGTCGTCGACGGTCACGGCGCCGAGCAGGTGGTCGTTCTCGTCGATCACCGGCCCGCAGACGAGGTTGTACGTCGCGAAGTAGCGGGTGACCTCGGTCAGCGACGCCTCGGGGTGCAGCCGGGTGAGCTCGGCGTCGAGCACCCCGGCGACCAGCTCGAAGGGCGCCTCGCGCAGCAGCCGCTGGGCGTGCACGCAGCCGAGGTAGCGCCCCGTGGGGGTCGCCGAGGGCGGGCGCGCGACGAACACCATCGACGCGAGCGCGGGGGTGATGTCCGGGTTCCGGACGCGGGCCAGGGCCTCGGCCACCGTGGAGTCGGGGTTCAGCACGATCGGCTCCGGGGTCATCATGCCGCCGGCGGTGTCGGCCGAGTAGGTCAGCAGCCGGCGCACCGACTGCGAGTCCTCGGGCTCCATCAGGCCGAGCAGCTGCTCGGACTCCGGGTCGGGCAGGTCGGCGAGCAGGTCGGCGGCGTCGTCGGGGTCCATGGCCTCGAGGACGTCGGCGGCGCGCTCGGATTCCAGGTGGCGCAGCAGGTCGCGCTGGTCGACGTTGGGCAGTTCCTCGAGGACGTCGGCGAGGCGCTCGTCGTCGAGCCCGTCGGCCACGTCGTGGCGGCGGCGCAGCGGCAGGTCGAGCAGCGCCT
>JAVXWR010000425.1:0-3499 GCA_032230725.1 Actinomycetota bacterium | reverse complement strand
CGACTCCACGCTTCATGACGAAGAGCCGGCAATCAGGGCAAATCGCCCTGCCGTCCTCTCCGATCCGCCACGAGGCGAAGGTGGCCTCGCGGGTGGAGATGGTGCGGCCGCAGCGAATGCACCGCGTGTTGTTTGGCATCGTCAGTCAGCCCTCGTCGAGGTCCCTCTTAGGTGTTGTACGTCTCCCGCCCACCATCGTGCACACCGTGAGTCCCTGAGGCGGCCGTTGGAGCATGCAGTGCCCTGTGATTCACGCCAACTCGAGCACCGTCCGGCAGGCTCTCCTGGAGGTGCTACGTGTCCTTGCCGTACCTCCTCGGGCGAAGCGAGCGGGGGCTGAACGCAAGTCAGTGTGCCGCCGGAGCGTCCACCGTGCCTCCGTAATAGAACAGCTCATGCACGGAAACTGCGCGCATGAAGACCGCGGCCGGCAGCTACCTGGAGCGTATGGCGCGGCGACCTCTTTTCCACGGCGGACGCTCCCGTGACGGACGATGCGGACAGTTCGCACCTGCTGGCCGACCGCATCCGTCCTGCCGTCTCCGTCGTCGCGCCGCAGGACGATGGCTCGCTCCCGACCGCGCAGTTCCACCGTCTCGACGAGGCGCTCACGACGCAGGTGTGATTCACACGATCGAGCCCTATCCCGCGGCGCGGCTCGCGGTGCCGGACACCCGACCCTGACCCCGCCGTCGAAGAACGACACTGGTCGGCGCCGGCTGGGCCTGGATCCACTGGGGTAATTGGCGGTGAAGGGTAATTGGTGACGCGCGGCACTTTGATGGTGTGGCCTGGCATCGCGGCGGGCACACCGCGGACCGCAGCGGCCGTGATCCCAGCGGGGCTCGCTGTGCAGGTGCCGCCAGGTTCAACTAAGGAGCAGGCGCACTCCATTCGTCGTCACCCGCCAACGGCCGAAGGTGCGCGCGCCGCGCCGGACTGTGCAGCGGAGTGGCCCAACACAGAAGGGGTCATCGATGACCACTGCGGACGAAGCCGGACGATCCACCAGCGACAACGGTCCGCGAGCACGGGCCACGCGAGATGGCAACACCTCCGCTCCCGACCGGCTACGGGACCGAGTGCACTGGGGCCCGGTGTGGGCCGGTGTGCTCGTCGCGCTGCCCGTGTTCTTGGTCCTGCAGCTGCTGTTCTTCGCGCTCAGCATCATCGACCTCGGAGTCAACGGGAGCGGTCAGAGCACTACGGCCAGCATCGTCAGCGCTGTCCTCGCCCTGATCGCCTTCTTCGTCGGCGGGCTCATGGCCGGCTCCACCGCGGCCTCCCACGATTCGGACGAGGGGCTTCTGCACGGTGTGCTGACCTGGACGGTGGGGATCGTCGCGATCCTCGGCCTCGGGCTGCTCGGCGCCGGGGCACTGCTCGGTAACCTCGCCACCTCCGCCTCGCAGCTTCAGGGCTTGCAGCCGCAGGCAGCTCAGGGGGGTCAGGCCGCCAGTCAGATCGATCCCGCCCAGGCTCTGCAGGCCGCCCACCAAGGTGCCGGCTGGGCCGCGCTCGCCCTCGGCCTGACCGTGCTCGCGGCCGCCGCAGGTGGGATCGCCGGCCAGAGGCTCGGCCGGCGCGAGCGCTGATGCTCGACGCGGCGCACTGACATCGGGTAGCGCAGCTTCGGACCGGTGCGGCACCTCGTCACCCCGCACCGGTCCGAGGCGCGGACGCGCCAGAACTCGGTGACTCCAGAGCAGCGGTGCCCGGCAATCGTCGGCCTCAACAACGAGGGCAGTCGGTCCGAGCTCGCTGCCCGGGTACCGCCACGCGTACCGACGCGTCGGTGATCCTCGTCCTCGCGGCGGGCCTGGCGCCGGGGCGCGGCTGGGACTTCCGGACTTCGGGGTGGGACGTCGCCCCGGCGACGTTGGCCTCGCAACTCCGTGGAGCCGGGGCGCTGCCGGATGCGCGCGGCCGCACCGTCGTGCTCAGCGGCCTCGGCCGCACCGCGGGCACACAACCCGTTCTCGGTGTCCGCGAGCAACAACGGCTCCGCGACCTGTGGCTCGGTGTCTGCTCCGCCACCGTGCCGCCCTTCGACGGGCACCGGGATCCCTTTAATCCACAGGCCGAGGGTTCGAGTCCCGGGGCCCGACCCGTCCGCGCATCGACACGACCCCGGCGTGTCGCGAGCGGTCATGGCCGTTGCTGATCGGTAAGGACCGACCGCCGTGAGGGCCGCGAGCAGTCCGCTGATCTCGCCAGCGGACAGAGGGACCGGGTCGGGGCGTTCGCGGACGTCGAGGCGATGCCCGCCACCGGGGCCGCGTTGCACTTCGATCGGGATTCCTGCCTCTCGGAGCCGGCCGAGGTCGCGCTCGATAGTGCGTGGGCCGACACCGAGGTCGCGAGCCAGTACCGCTGTGGTCACCGGGCGAGGAGCTCGCACGCGCATGGCCTCGATCACGGCGTGAGCTCGCTCGACCAGAGGGACGACCTGGTGGGGCTGCACCGACGGGTCGGTGTTGGTCTTCGACACGGGGTGAGCTTTGATGCCGCTAAGGGAATGTCCCCGGAGCTGCTAGATCATCTTCCCCAGGTGGGATGAGGTTAGCGCGGTGGCGGGGACGGTGGTCAAGCTCGGCGTAGCGGGACCACTGAGGGGTCGGGAACTGCGGGGCGGGCGGCTTCGGGGGTGGTGAGCAGGGCGACGATGCTGATCTGCTCGCCGCAGTGCGGGCAGGCCCGGTTGGCGACCGGGGACGGTGCCTGCGACGGACAACGCGACTCGGCCGCGGAGTAGGTGGCTCGGCGTTGGTGGCCGGCCTTGCGGCAGCGGTCCGAGCAGTAGCGGTGCCGCGGCCCGGAGGGGGTGAAGGTGGTCCAGCAGATCGGGCAGCTGCGCTCAGCCCGCCAGTCCTGGGAGTCAGCTGGCATGGCTGCCTCCTCGGTGGCCGGCGGCGGCGCGCAGGGTGTCGGCGGTCTGTTGGTGGGCGCGTAGCCGGTAGGAGGGCCCGTCGATGCCGACGACGGTGGCGCGGTGCAGCAGCCGGTCGAGCATGGCGGCGGCGACGGTGGCGTCTCCGAAGGCGCCGGCCCAGTCGGCGATCCCGACGTTGGTGGTCAGGATCGTGGAGGACTTGAGGTAGCGCTGGTTGATGACCTGGAACAGCGCGGAGGCGCCGTCGCCGGGCAGCGGCAGGTAGCCCAGTTCGTCGATCACGAGGAGTCGTGGGCCGGCGAAGAACCGCATGCAGGTGGCCCAGCGGCCCTCGAGGGCGGCTTTGTGGCAGCGCGCGGCGAGGTCGGCGGCGGTGGTGAAGTAGACCCGCGATCCGGCTTCGGCAGCACTCCTGGCGAGTGCGGTGGCGATCATGGTTTTGCCGACTCCGGGTGGGCCGACGAACAGGACGTTGGCGTCGTCGTCGAGGAAGCGCAGGGTGGCCAGGTCGCGGACGAGTTTCTCGTCGACCCCGGGTTGGGCGGCGAAGTCGAAGTCGGCAATCCTCCAGGGCCCGGGCAGGCAGGCGAACCGCAACCGGCTGGC
>JAVXWR010000415.1:0-14422 GCA_032230725.1 Actinomycetota bacterium | reverse complement strand
GGGCCTGATGCGCCTGCTCGGCGCCCCCGGGCAGGAGGTGAGCGGGGCGCCCGTTGTCGTCGAGGACCTCACCACCGTGTCCCCGGCCGGGCGCACGCTCGCCGCCCTGCCCGCCCGGCTCAGCGCGCTCGAGAGCTGGTCGGCGCGCCTCGGCCTGGTCACCGACACCCTGACGAGCCTGCTCGCCGGCTCGTCCGCCACCCCCGACCCGGAGGTCGCCCACGCCTGGCGTCGCCTCGCGGCCGCCCGGGGACGGGTGCCGGTGCCGCTGCTGGCCGCCGAGGTCGGCTGGAGCCGGCGGCACCTCTCGCGGCGCTTCGCCGCGCAGGTCGGGCTCGCGCCGACGACGACGGCGCGGGTGCTGCGCTTCCGGCGCGCCGCGGACCTGCTCGTCCCCCGGCCCGGGGAGCCCGCGGCCCGCCCCCGACGGATCGCCGACGTCGCCGGCGACTGCGGGTACGCCGACCACGCCCACCTCGACCGCGAGTTCCGCGCGCTGGCGGGGTGCAGCCCACAGGACTACGTGGCGGGGTGGGCCACGGTGGGCGTCGACGCCGCCGAGGTGCAACGGGTCTGAGGTCCCCGACGTCCAAGACACCGGCCTGTCCCGCGTCCTCCATGAGCCCGGGAGCGTGACCACGCTGCGCAGCGACGACGTCCTCGCCCACGCCCGCTACCTCACCGACGTCCTGGGTCTGGTCCCCGGCCACGTCTCGGAGGGCCACGCCGAGCTCTTCTGGGACGGGGGCGTCGTCATGCTCGGCCCCCGACGGGCCGAGGACACCTGGGACACCGGCCGCGCCGTCACCTACCTCGTCCTCGACGACCCCGACGCCCACCACGCCCGCGTGGTCGCGGCCGGCGGCGAGGTCGTCATGGAGCTCACGGACCAGCCCTACGGCTCGCGGGAGTTCGCGGTCGTCGACGGCGAGGGCAACCGCTGGTCGTTCGGCACCTACCGGCCCGTCCCGCCGACGCGCTGACCGACCCGGCCGCGCGCGGCCGGTCACCGCGCGGGCACGGGCGGTACCGGGCCTGGTCAGGCACCCCGAGCAGCGCCACCATGGCCGCCCCGGGCCCGGACGGTCCGGGGGTGTCCGTACGCCACCGACCCGCCGAAGGAACCCCGGATGAGCACCACCCTGAACCCGTACCTGCACTTCACCGACACCGCCCGGACCGCGCTGGAGTTCTACCGCGACGTCTTCGGCGGCACCCTCAACGTCATGACCTTCGGCGACATGGGCACCGAGGGTCCGGAGGCCGACAAGGTCATGCACGGCCAACTGGACACGCCCAGCGGGTTCACGCTCATGGCCTCGGACACCCCCGAGGGGATGACCCGCCCGAGCGGCGCCGGCATCTCGGTGAGCCTCTCCGGCGACCAGGCCGAGGAACTGCGCGGCTACTACAAGCTGCTGAGCGAGAGCGGCACCGTGACCATGGCCCTCGAGAAGCAGATGTGGGGTGACGAGTTCGGGATGTGCACCGACCGCTTCGGCATCGACTGGCTGGTCAACATCGCCGGGTCCGCGGTCTGAGCTGCCGCATACGCCGACCCGTCACGACCTGCGGGCGTGGCGGGTCGGAGGATCGAGGGCGCCCGTCGCGCCCTGCACGACCACGTGACCGCCGTGCGGGTGGCGATGACGGCGCTGGGCCCGGACCGGTGCGCGACGCGCTGGAGCGGCAGGCCACGACGACCGGGCTGCTCGCGCCGGACCGACGGTTCGTGCACCGGGTGCGCCCGGTGGCCGGCAAGGACGCGAACCCGTTGAACGAGGTCGAGCTGCTGGTGGAGTCGGTGCTCGACCACGGCGCGTGCTGACCGAGGTCACGCCCGCCCTCCTTGTTTAGGGTCGAAGACACTAGTAGCTTCGACACCATGGCCCAGCGGTCCGGACTCGCCCTCGCGGTGCTCGCACTTGCCGTCGAGGAACCGATGCACCCGGACCGCATGCAGCAGCTCATCCGGGAGCGCGGCAAGGACCGCGTGATAAACGTGGGTCAGCGCTCCCAGCTCTACAAGACGATCGACCGCCTCGAGCGCGACGGCCTGCTCGCCGAGCACGCCGTCGAGCGCGAGGCGACGCGTCCGGAACGGACCGTGTACACCGCGACCGACGCCGGCCGCCGGGCCGCGATCGAGTGGACCGTCGACATGCTCGTGGCCCCGCGCCCCGAGTTCGGCGAGTTCGCCGCGGCGCTGGCCTACCTCCCGCTCGTCACGGTCACCGAGGCCCTCGCCGCCCTGCGCGCACGCCTCGCGGAGCGGCGCGCGGCGCGCGACCACCTCCGCGACGAGCTCGCCGACCTCCTCGACGACGTGCCCCGGCTGCACCTCGTCGAGGAGGAGTACCTCCTCGCCCAGCTCGAGACCGACGTGGCGTTCGTCGAGGGCCTCGTCGACGACCTCACCTCCGGTGCCCTGACCTGGAACCGGGACGAACTCATCCAGCACCGCGACTGACTCGCGTCCGACCCTCCCGGGGGACACCTATGCCCACATCCAAGATCGTCATCATCGGCGCAGGCACCGGCGGGATGTGCCTCGCGCACGGCCTGCGTCGCGCGGGCTTCGAGGTCGCCGTCCACGAGCGCGACCGCACCCGGACCGGCGGCCTGCACGGCTACCGGGTCGGGATCTCCCCGAACGGTGCCCGCGCCCTCAAGGCCTGCCTCGACGAGGACCTGTTCGCCACGTTCGTCGCCACCACCGGCCGCGCCTACGAGCACCTGACGATGTACACCGAGCGCTTCTCCGAGCTCGTCGGGATGCGCTTCGACGACCTGCCCCGCCTCGGCGACGCGCCCGAGGACCGGGACCACAACGTCAGCCGCACCACGCTGCGGCAGGTGCTGTTCACCGGCATGGAGGACGTCATCACCTTCGACCGCGTGTTCACCGGCTACGAGCAGCATCCCGACGGGACCGTGACCGCGTTCTTCGCCGACGGGTCCTCCGACCGCGGCGACCTGCTCGTCGGGGCGGACGGCGCGAACTCCCCCGTGCGGGCGCAGTACCTGCCCCACGCCACGCACGCCGAGACCGGGCTCGTCGCGATCGGCGGCAAGCTCCCCTACGACACCCCGCAGGCCGCGGTCCTGCCCGAGCGGGTGCGCAGCGGCCTGTCGATGCTGTTCGACCGGCGCGGGCAGTTCGGCATCCTGCACGCGATGCGGATGCCGTGGGAGCCCGGCGGCGCACCCCGCGAGGGCGTCGGATCCGACGACGCGGCCCTGCTCGCGGCCTGGCCCGGCCTGCGCTACGACAACACCACCGACTACGTGTCCTGGGGGCTGTCCACCTCGCGGCGCGTCGTCCCGGCCGACGTGCTCGAACGCCGGGGCGAGGATCTGCACGACGTCGCCGCCGACCTCACCCGCGACTGGGACCCGCGCTGGCGCGACCTGCTCGCCGCCTCCGACCCGTCGGCCGCGCTGGTGATCTCCGTGCGGACCTCCGACCCGGTGCCGCCCTGGACCCCGAGCTCGGTGACCCTGGTCGGGGACGCGATCCACACCATGACGCCCGGACGCGGAGCCGGCGCCAACACCGCCCTGCGCGACGCCCGCGAGCTGCGCGACCGTCTCGTGCGGATGCGCGACGGCGAGCTCACCCGCGACGAGGCCGTCGGGTCCTACGAGGAGCACATGCGCCGCTACTCCGCCCTCGCCGTCAAGGAGTCGCTGGAGTTCATGCACGACGGCGTCGACCGCAGGCACCGCCTGGGCGTGCTGGCCCAGCGCTCGGCGATGCGCGCGATGAACCACGTGCCGGCCGCCAAGCGCCGCATGGCCCGGAGCATGCAGAAGGTCCGGGACTCCGAGCTCGTCTGACGCCCCGTCCGCGTGATTGGGTCGGGCCCGTGACCACGACAGCGGACTTCACGCGGCAGGGCCCGATTCCGGAGAACCTCGTCGAGGACCTCACCGGCGTGAACGCCTTCACCGGGGACGCGGTGGCGGCGCAGGTCGTGGACACGGCCGCACCCTGGGCCCGCGAGCGCGCCGCAGCGCTCGGGGCGCAGGTGTGGGACCCGCGGGTGCTCGAGACCGCCGGCAACGCCCAGCGCCACACCCCCGAACTGCGTCAGCTCGACCGGCTCGGCCACGAGGTCTTCGACGTCGACTTCCACCCGAGCTACCACGAGCTCATGGCGCTCGCCTTCGGCTCAGGGGTCCACTCGCTGGCCTGGACGGCCGGGGAGCCCGGCGCGCACTCGGCGCGGGCGGTGCTGTCCTACCTGTGGAACCAGGTCGACGGCTCGACGTCGTGCCCGACCGGGATGGCGTACGCCTCGATCCCCGTCCTGCAAAGCCAGCCCGAGCTCGCCCCGTGGGCCGAGAAGATCGTGGTCGAGGGGTACGACCCGGCCGACGTGCCCGTCACGGAGAAGTCGGCGGCCACCATCGGCTACTTCATGACCGAGAAGCACGGTGGTTCCGACCTGCGGGCCAACGTCACCGTGGCCCGCCCGACCGGGCGCCGCGGACCGGGCGAGACGTACCTGGTCAACGGGCACAAGTGGTTCGCGTCGGTGCCGATGGCGGACTGCTACCTGACGGTGGCCCGGACCGAGGGCGGGGTGTCCTGCCTGTTCGTGCCGCGGCGGCGCGCCGACGGGAGCCTCAACGGCGTCCGGGTCAACCGCCTCAAGGACAAGCTCGGCAACCGGGCCAACGCCTCCTCCGAGATCGAGTACCACGACGCCGAGGCGATCCTGGTCGGCGAGGAGGGCCGCGGGGTGCGCACGATCCTCTCCTCGGCCGAGTACACCCGCCTGGACTTCGCGATCGGCTCCGCGGGCCTGATGCGCGCTGCGCTCTCCCAGGCCCTGCACTACAACGACCGCCGGACCGCGTTCGGCTCCCCGCTCTCGGCGCTGCCGATCCAGGCCCCGGTGCTCGCCGACCTGGCGCTGGAGTGGGCCGGGGCCGCGCACCTCGCGTTCCGCCTTGCACGCGCCGAGGACCACCACGACGACGTCTCCGAGGCGCTGGTCAGCCGCCTGCTCACCCCGGTGGCGAAGTTCTGGAACTGCCGTCGGGTCTCGGGCGTGACCGAGGAGGTCATCCAGTCCATCGGCGGCAACGCCTACATCGAGGAGCACCCCTGCCCGCGGTACTACCGCGAGGCGCCGCTCAACGCGATCTGGGAGGGCACCTCGAACATGATGGTCATGGACGTCGGTCGGGTCCTGGAGCGCGAGCCGAAGGCGATCGAGCCGGTCCTCGACGAGATCCGGCCCGCCGCGGCCGAGCACCCGCTGCTCGCCGACGCCCTCGCCGAGATCGAGGAGCTCGTCGCCGCACCGGAGGACACCGCGCGCTACCTCGTCACCCGGCTCGCTCTCGCCACGCAGGCCGCCCTGCTCGTCGAGCGCGCCCCCACCGTCGTCGCCGACGCGTTCGTCGGCTCCCGGCTGGGGACGGGCTGGGGGCCGGGCTACGGCACGCTGCGCGGGGTCGACTTCGAGGCGATCATCGACTTCGCCCGGCTGGACTGACCTACTCCCAGTGGTGGAAGCCCTGCCCGGACTTCCGCCCGAGCTCGCCCCGGGCGACCTTGTCGCGCAGCAGCTGGGGCGGCGCGAAGCGGTCCCCGAGCTCCTCGGCGAGGTGCTCGGCGATCGCCAGGCGCACGTCGAGCCCGACGATGTCGGTGAGCTTCAGCGGCCCCATCGGCCAGCGGTACCCCAGCTCCATCCCGGTGTCGATGTCCTCGGCGCTCGCGACGCCCTCCTCGAGCATCCGGATCGCCTCGAGCCCGACGGCCACGCCGAGCCGCGAGGTGGCGAAGCCGGGCGCGTCGTCGACGACGATCGCGGTCTTGCCCAGGGCCTCGACCCAGCCGCGCACCTGCTCGACGAGGTCGTCGCCGGCCCCCGGCGGGCGGATCAGCTCGACGAGGCGCTGGGCCGGCACCGGGTTGAAGAAGTGCATGCCCAACAGCCGTCCGGCCGGGAGCTCGCCGCCGATGACGCCGACGGACAGCGACGAGGTGTTGGTGGCGAGCACGGCGTCGGGACACTGCTGCGCCACGGACCCGAGGATCTGCTGCTTGAGGTCGACGCGCTCGGGGACGGCCTCGACGACCAGGCCGGTCTCGGACGGGAGGTTCTCCACCCCGACGACGACGGTGGTCCGCGCCACCAGGCCCGCGACGTCGGTGCCCTCCGGGAGCTTCCCGCGGTCGGCGGCGCCCTGGAGCGACTGCTCCAGCGCCTGCCGGGCCGCGACGACGCGGTCGTCGTCGCTCTCGACGATCGTCACCTCCGCGCCCGACGCGACGAACACGTGCGCGATGCCGGCGCCCATCGTCCCGCCGCCGACGACCCCCACGCGGGTGGGCAGGTCCTTCATCGGTGCTCCCTCCGAGAACGGCACGCCTCGACGACGTGGGCGGGTGCCCCGGCCGGCGCGTGCCACCCCGGCACCGTTCCCGCCACACCGGCGCGTGACGCACACATTCCGGTCCCAGGGGCGGCTCGGCTCCGGGCATTCCGACGCGCCACGCACACACTCCGGGCCGAGGCCGCCACCGTTCTGACCACACCGCCGCGCGCCACACACACGTCGGTCGGTCCGAGCACCCGCTTCCGCCGCGGCCCAACCGGTTGTCGACGGGATCGAGGCGGACGAGCCCCGCGCGACGACGTCGGCGGACGACTGTGTGCGCCACGCGTCGATCCACACAGAACCGAACACCCCGCCCGCGCTCTCGTGTGCGCCGCGCGCAGGTCCCGAGGAGAACGGAGCGCCCCTCCGGGCAGGGGTCTGCCCAGCGCAGGTCGCAGCGGGACGCCGGGCCCAGCAGCAGCCGCACCACCGCCGCTCGTCCGGTTTACGACGGCTCTCGACGGACGGTTGCGTCTCCCCGGACTGTGGGGCACCATCACAACCGAACGAACATTCGGCCGGAAGGTGCTCACGGTGACCGTGCCCGACGAGACGACGAGGCTCGCGACCGCCTCGACACCGGACGGCGCGACGAGCGCCCCGGCCGACTTGGAGCGCGAGCTCGAGGACGCCTTCGACGCCACGGTGTCCGGCGAGGGCCGGGTCGAGCCGCGGGACTGGATGCCCGAGGGCTACCGCAAGACGCTGATCCGCCAGATCGCCCAGCACGCCCACTCCGAGATCATCGGTATGCAGCCGGAGGGCAACTGGATCCTCCGCGCGCCCAGCCTGCGTCGGAAGGCGATCCTGCTGGCCAAGGTGCAGGACGAGGCCGGCCACGGGCTCTACCTGTACTCGGCCACCGAGACCCTGGGCGTCGACCGCTCCGAGCTCACCGAGAAGCTCATCGACTCGCGGCAGAAGTACTCGTCGATCTTCAACTACCCGACGCTGACGTTCGCCGACATCGGCGTGATCGGGTGGCTCGTCGATGGTGCCGCGATCTGCAACCAGGTGCCGCTGTGCCGGTCGAGCTACGGGCCCTACGCCCGCGCGATGGTCAGGATCTGCAAGGAGGAGTCCTTCCACCAGCGGCAGGGCTTCGAGCTGCTCATGACGCTGATGGCGGGCACCGACGCGCAGCGGGAGATGGTCCAGGATGCGGTGGACCGCTGGTGGTGGCCCTCGCTGATGATGTTCGGGCCCGCCGACGGCGACTCACCCAACACCCAGCAGTCGATGGCGTGGCGGATCAAGCGGCACACCAACGACGAACTGCGCCAGCGCTACGTGGACATGTCCGTGCCGCAGGCCGAGGCGCTCGGCGTCACCTTCCCCGACCCGGAGCTGCGGTGGAACGCGGAGCGGGGTTCCTACGACTACGGCGAGATCGACTGGGCCGAGTTCACCGCCGTGGTGAAGGGCGCGGGACCGTGCAACGCCCAGCGGCTCGCCCACCGTCGCGCCGCCCACGAGAACGGCCAGTGGGTGCGCGACGCGGCCTCGGCGTACGCCGCCAAGCAGGCCCGGCGCGAGCAGGAGGTGGCGGCGTGAGCATGTCCGACGACACCACCGCCCACGTCGAGGGCGACCCGGCTGCGGACCTGGGCACCGGCGCGCCGAGGGCGAACTGGCCGCTCTACGAGGTGTTCGTGCGCGGCAAGCGCGGACTGAACCACGTGCACGTCGGGTCGCTGCACGCCCCCGACGACCGGATGGCCCTGCACAACGCCCGCAACCTCTACACGCGGCGCAACGAGGGCGTGAGCATCTGGGTGGTCCGCGCCGACGCCATCACCGCGTCCAGCCCCGACGAGAAGGACCCGTTCTTCGCGCCGTCGGGCGACAAGGTCTACCGCCACCCGACCTTCTACTCCATCCCCGACGACGTCCCGCACCTGTGAGCGCCGCCGACATGGACACCCACGACACCAACGTCTACGACGCGCTCGCCGCCGCCGACCACGACGGCCGCTGGGCCCACGGGGCGGGCTTCGACGAGACCGTCGTCGAGGTGACCGCGCCCGCCCCGGAGGAGGTCGACCGGGACGACCTCGCGACGTACTGCCTGATGCTCGCCGACGACGCGCTGGTCGCATCGCAGCGGCTCTCCGAGTGGGCGACGAACGCCCCCGAGCTGGAGGAGGAGGTCGCGCTGGCGAACATCGCGCTCGACCTGCTCGGGCAGGCGCGGGTGCTGCTGGCCCGCGCCGGTCACCTCGGCGCCGCGGAGCGCTTCCGGACCGCCGGTGGGGCGAGCGGAGCGACGGGGAACGGCAGGGCGCAGGACGACGAGGACGTCCTCGCCTACTTCCGCGACGACCGGAACTTCTGCAACGTCACCCTCGCCGAGGCCGACCTCGGTGACTTCGGCCGGACGATGGCCTGGATGCTCGTCTACTCGTCGTGGCGCCTCGCGCTGATGACGACGCTACGCGGGTCGACGGACCCGGTGCTCGCCGCGGTGGCGGCCAAGGCCGTCCCGGAACTGGCGTACCAGCGGGAGTACGCGGCCGGCTGGGTCGTCCGGCTGGGCGACGGCACCGAGCTATCGCACGTCCGCGCGCAGGCCGGCCTGGACGCGGTGTGGCCGTTCGTCGAGGAGCTCTTCCTGGCGCACCCGGTGGAGACGCGGCTGGTCGAGGCCGGGGTGGCGGTCGACCCGGCGTCGCTGCGGGCGGCCGTGGACGCCGACGTCGAGCAGGTCCTGCCCGTCGCGACCCTGACCCGTCCGGAGCGCGCGGCCGTCGGGCTCGTCGGCGGCCGCGGTGGTCGCGACGGCGTCCACACCGAGTCGCTGGGCCGGATGCTCGCCGTCATGCAGTCACTGGCCCGCGCGCACCCTGGGGCGACGTGGTGAGCGCCGTGCGCGAGCGGTCCGTCCGGTCCGCCTGGGACGCTGCCGCCGAGGTCACCGACCCCGAGATGCCGATGCTGACGCTGGCCGACCTCGGCGTGCTGCGGTCGGTCACCCGGGACGGCGACCGGGTCGTCGCCACGATCACGCCCACCTACGCCGGGTGTCCCGCCCTCGACGCCATGCGTGGTGATCTGGCGGCCAAGCTCGCGGACTTCGGCGACGTCGAGGTGCGCGTGTCGCTGACCCCGCCCTGGAGCACCGACCTCATCTCCGACGAGGGCCGACGCAAGCTCGCCGAGGCCGGGGTCGCCCCGCCGGCGCACGTCGGGCCGCGGTCCGCGGGGCCGGTCACCCTGAGCCTGGCCCCACCCGCGCAGCGTGTCGTGTGCCCCCGGTGCGGCAGCGCGGACACCGAGGTGCTCTCCCGCTTCGGGCCCACGGCCTGCACCGCGCTGCGTCGCTGCCGGTCCTGCCGGGAGCCCTTCGAGCACATGAAGGACCTCTGATGAGCGCGCCGACCGCCGAGCCGGACACGGCGACCGCTACCCACGACGGGTTCCACCGGCTGCGGGTCGCGGCCGTGGAGCGGCTCACCGACGACGCCGTCGCGGTCACCTTCGCCGTGCCCGAGGAGCTCGCGGAGACGTTCGCGTTCCGCGCGGGGCAGTACCTGACGGTGCGGTTGGAGACCCCGGACGGGGAGGAGCGGCGCTCGTACTCGATCTGCGCGCCCGAGGGGGCGGCGCCGCGGATCGGGGTCCGCCGGGTGGAGACCGGGCTGTTCTCGGAGTGGCTGGTCGACCGGCTCGCCGCCGGGGACACCCTCGAGGTCGCCCAGCCCGAGGGCCGGTTCACCCCGGACCCGAAGCCGGGCGAGCACCACACGCTGATCGCCGCCGGGTCGGGCATCACCCCGGTGCTCTCGATCGCGGCGACCGTCCTCGCCGCGCACCCCGACACCCACGTCACGCTGCTCTACGGCAACCGGCGCACCGACACGGTGATGTTCACCGAGGACCTCGCCGACCTGAAGGACCGGTACCACGCGCGGCTGCAGCTCGACCACGTGCTCTCCCGTGAGCCGATGGAGGCCGAGATCTTCGCCGGCCGCCTCGATCGGGAGAAGCTGGCGATGCTCCTGACGTCGCTGGTGCCGACCCCGCAGGTCGACCACTGGTGGCTGTGCGGGCCGCTGGAGATGGTCACCGGCGCCCGGGACGTGCTCGCGGAGTTCGGGGTCGGCCGCGAGAAGGTGCACGCGGAGCTGTTCTACGTCGACACGCCGCCGCCGCAGCCGGTGCGCCACGAGGAGGCACCGGACGACGATGGTGCGAGCGCGACGATCGTGCTCCACGGACGCTCGGTCACCGCGACGATCCCGCGCGACGCCTTCGTCCTCGACGCCGCCCAGAAGGTCCGCTCCGACCTGCCCTTCGCCTGCAAGGGCGGGGTGTGCGGGACGTGCCGGGCGAAGGTCACCGAGGGCGAGGTCCGCATGCAGCGAAACTTCGCGCTCGAGGCCGAGGAGGTCGAGGCCGGGTTCGTCCTGACGTGCCAGTCGGTGCCGGTCTCGGACTCGCTGGTCGTCGACTACGACGTGTAGAAGGAGACCCATCGTGGTGGTTCCGAGTTACCTACAGGGCCGCTGGCAGCACGGCGGCGGCGAGGGCCGGCCCATGCTGGACGCCGTCACCGGCGAGGAGATCGGCCGGCTCTCGACCGACGGGCTCGACCTCGCCGGCGCCGCGTCGTACGCCCGGTCGACCGGTGGGCCTGCCCTGCGGGAGCTCTCGTTCCACCAGCGGGCGTCGCTGCTCAAGGCCCTCGCCGGGTACCTCCGCGAGCATCGGGAGGAGCTCTACGCCGTCTCCGCCCGCACCGGCGCGACCCTCGGGGACTCGAAGTTCGACGTCGACGGCGGCATCGGCGTCCTGCAGGCGTACGCCTCGAAGGGCAAGCGCGAGCTGCCGGCCGGCACCGTGATCGTCGAGGGCGATGTCGAGCTGCTGTCGAAGGACGGCTCGTTCCTCGGCCAGCACGTGCTGACCCCGCTGCACGGGGTCGCGGTGCAGGTCAACGCCTACAACTTCCCCTGCTGGGGACCGTTGGAGAAGCTCGCGCCCGCGTTCCTCGCCGGGGTGCCCTCGATCGTCAAGCCCGCGACGCCGACGGCGTTCCTCACCGCGGCGCTCATGGAGCTGGTGATCGGCTCCGGGCTGCTGCCCGAGGGGTCGGTGCAGTTCCTCGCCGGTTCTGTGGGCGACCTCTTCGACCACCTCACCGAGCAGGACCTCGTCTCGTTCACCGGCTCGGCCTCCACCGCCCAGCAGCTGCGCACCCACCCCACCCTGACGGCACGGGCGGTGCGCTTCACCGCCGAGGCCGACTCGCTCAACTGCTCGATCCTGGGTCCCGACGCCGGGCCGGGGACGCCCGAGTTCGACCTCTACGTCAAGCAGCTGACCACCGAGATGACGGTCAAGGCCGGGCAGAAGTGCACCGCGATCCGGCGCGCGTTCGTCCCGGGCGAGCACCTCGACGCGGTGGCCGAAGCGGTCGTCGCGCGACTCGAGCGGGTCACCGTCGGGAACCCGTCGAACCCGGACGTGCGGATGGGGGCGCTGGCCGGCCTGGAGCAGCGCGAGGAGGTGCGGCGCTCGCTGAAGTCGCTGATCGACGGCGGGCGGGTGCTGTACGGGTCGCCCGACGCCGTCGACGTGACCGACGCCGACGCCGAGCGCGGCGCGTTCCTGTCCCCGGTGCTGCTGGCCGCCGAGCCGGACAGCGCCGCGGTGCACGAGGTCGAGGCCTTCGGGCCGGTGTCGACGCTCGTGCCGTACTCGTCGACCGGGCAGGTGATCGAGCTCGCGGCCCGCGGGCAGGGCTCGCTCGTCGGGTCGGTCGTGACCGGTGACCCGGACTTCGCCCGCGAGGTCGTCCTCGGGGTCGCGCCCTGGCACGGCCGGGTGCTGGTGCTCGACCAGGCCGACGCGACGACCTCCACCGGCCACGGCTCGCCGATGCCGCAGCTGGTCCACGGCGGCCCCGGCCGGGCCGGCGGGGGCGAGGAGATGGGCGGCATCCGCGGCGTCGCCCACCACATGCAGCGCACCGCCCTCCAGGGCTCGCCGGACATGCTGACCGCGATCACCGGCCGCTGGGTGCCGCGCTCGGTGCGCACCACCACCGACGTCCACCCCTTCCGCAAGCACCTCGAGGAGCTGCGCGTGGGCGACACCGTCGTCGGCGGCCCACGCACGGTGACCCAGCAGGACGTGGAGCACTTCGCCGAGTTCACCGGCGACACCTTCTACGCGCACATGGACAACGAGGCGGCCGCGAAGAACCCGTTCTTCGGCGAACGCGTGGCCCACGGCTACCTCGTGGTGTCCTTCGCGGCCGGCCTCTTCGTCGACCCCGCGCCCGGGCCCGTGCTGGCCAACTTCGGGGTGGACTCGCTGCGCTTCCTCACGCCGGTGCGCTTCGGGGACGAGCTGACGATCACGCTGACCGCCAAGCAGATCACCCCGCGGGACACCGCCGCCTACGGCGAGGTCCGCTGGGACGCCGACGTCACCAACCAGAACGGTGACTCCGTCGCCCGCTACGACGTCCTCACCCTCGTCTCGAAGCAGGCCGCGTCGTGAGCGGGGAGATCGCCACGTCCGTCCGGCGGATGTGGGACGACGACGCGGCTTCCCGCAAGGTCGGGATGGAGCTGCACTCCGCCGCGGACGGCGCGGCGCGGCTGACCATGACCGTCACCTCGGACATGGTCAACGGGCACGGCATGTGCCACGGCGGCTACCTGTTCATGCTGGCGGACTCGGCGTTCGCCTGCGCCTGCAACAGCCCCGGGCCGGTGACGGTGGCCGCCGGCGCCGACGTCGTGTTCGTCGCCTCGGCGCGGGAGAACGACGTGCTCGAGGCGGTCGCGACCGAGCGCACCCGCCACGGGCGCAGCGGCGTCTACGACGTGACCGTCCGCCGGCCCATGGATGGCCAGGTCATCGCCGAGGTCCGGGGACGCAGCCGCACCATCCAGCGTTCCTGACCTCGGGCGGGGCCCCGGGGGCGACCGGACTCAGACGGGCGGGCCAGTGAGCCCGAGCGTCCTGACGGCGAACTGACCCGTGGGCGGGTCGTCCGCGGCCGCCTCGCTCAGCGAGAGGTCCACGGCGCGCTCGAACAGCGACCCGGAGGCCCGACCGGGGAGGTTCTCGGTCCGGACGTAGGTCCACCCGCGGTTCACGTAGTAGTCGCGCAGCCCGTCCGAGTTCTTCGAGGTGTCGAGCCGCAGGACTCGGATCCCCTGGCTCGCGGCGTAGCGCCCGGCCCAGTCGAGCAGCTCGTTGCCGAGCTCCTGGCCCTTCAGGTGGACGTCGGTGGCCAGCTTCGAGACGTACAGCGCCGGGCACTCGGCGCTCGTCGTCCGACCAGAAATACCGGTCCGGGTCGTCAGTGCTGCCACGCGACCGTCACCGCCTGTGTGGGCGCGATAGTTCGCCCGATCGCGACGCCGGTGCGTGCGCGCACCGTCGTTCCCGGCCGCCGGGCTCATGCGCCCTCGGGGGTGGTCCCGGTGCGTGAGCCCGTCTGGCGGTGGGCCCCCGCCCCACTTCCCCTGAACCCGAGCGGGCGCGACCTCCGCGAGCAGCGCCGGGAGGAGGACGCGCTCAAGCAGCAGATGCGCTGGATCTGGAACGAGTTCTGCTCCGGGGTCGACCTGACGCACCGGATCGTCCCGACCGGGTACGGGACGCGTGAGCCCCCGCGCCTCGGGCCCATCGACCTCGGTCCCCCGACGCGGTTCAGCGTCGAGCTCCGCCCCGGCCAGCTGCCGCGGGACTTCCTCGACGTCCGGATCGACTGGCGGCGGCCTACCAGGTGGAGGACGTCGACGTCCGGCACCTCGTTCCGGGCTGGATCACCGTCGAACTGATCGAGTACGGCGTCGACGACCCCCGGGACGACCCGGAGCCGCTCGATACCGGACGAGAACCCGGACCGCGTCCCGGCGAGCTCCCTCCGTCGGGTCGGCACTTCCCGCGTCGGGGGCGCCGGGGTCCGACGGGCAGCCCGAGGTCCGGACCCTGATGGGCCACCCGGTCGGAGGCAGGTCGTCGTGTCGGCGTGGCTGTCACGCTGCTGAGCGCGTCG
>JAVXWR010000149.1:0-3090 GCA_032230725.1 Actinomycetota bacterium | reverse complement strand
CGGCGACCTCCCGCTCGCGGTCGGAGAGGACGCAGGGTCGCGACGACGGGCGCGGCGGGGCTTCGGGCGCCGGCGACGGTGACGGTGACGGGGCCGGTGCGACAGCCGGCTCCTCGACCGCCGACGGGCCCGCGAGCAGTCCGCGGGCCAGGCCGAGCATGGCGGCGAGGATCCGCTTGTCGGTGGTGCGGACCGCGGCCTCCTTGGCCAGCCGGGCCCCGTCGTAGGCCATCCCGGCGCCGGCCAGCGCCGTCGTCGCCGCGGTGACCTCGTCGAGGTCGACCTCCCCCGCCAGCACGTGCAGCCACACCCGGGTGGCGCGGGCCAGGACGGTGGCGAGGGACCCCGCCTGTGCGGCCGGATCGGAGGCGGCGTCGGCGAGGTGGGCGGCGTGGCGCTGCGCGGCCGGCGGATCCTCGGCGGCGACCGCGGCGAGGAACGCGCACCAGTGCCACGGCGCGGCCCAGAGGACGGGGCGACCGAGGGCGGCGAGCAGCTCGTCGACGGAGTCGGCGTGCGGGGCGAGCCAGGCGTGCTGGCCGAGGCGGCCCGCGACCACGACGAGCTCGCCGATCGCGAGCAGCGACCACAGGTCGACGGCGTGGTGCAGGACGGCCTCGCGGGCGCGGGTCCACAGCGCGAGCAGGCCGCGGGTGTCGCCGACGCGGCGGACGAGACCTGCCTCGAGCGCCACGGCGACGAGCTCGTCGCGCGCATGCACGGGCTCGGGCCGGGACGCGGCGGTGTCGAGCCCCGCACGGGCGGCGGCGAGGTCGCCGCCGGCCATGGCGGCCCAGGCGCGGAGCAGCAGGTGGCGCCTGCGGTAGGGCGCGCCGCCGAGGTCGGCCGCGACGGCGCGGTCGACCAGCGAGCGGGCGAGATCGGGCTCCCCGCGGTGCAGGGCGACGAGGGCGCCCAGGGCGGCGGGGGAGTCGTCGAGCAGCACCGGGCCGCCGCGGCACTCGAGCATCGCGGTGGCGCGGGTGAGCTCGGAGAGGGCGGCGGCCGAACCGGCCGGGCGCACGCTCGCGGACACCGCGCGCCCGACGAGGCCCTCGGCGCCGGCCCGCAGGGTCGGGGGTGCGGGACGCCCCGTGGCGACGGGCTCGACGGTGCCGCGGCCGGTGCCCACCAGCGCGACGGCGGCCGCGGGGGAGACCGAGGACGGGGCGACCGCGGCAACCCAGGCGTGCAGGTCGGCGGCATCACCGAGCAGCCCGCGGTGGGCGTGGACCCCGGCGAGGACGTGGGCGGCGCGCACCAGCCGGCCCGGCTCGGCGTCCGGCTCGGCGAGGACGGCGTCGGCACAGCGGGCGGCCTCGACCAGCTCGCCCACGACCGCTGCGCGCTCCGCCTCGTCGACCGGGTCGACGTCGGCGAGGTCGCGCAGCACCGGGGACTCGTCGAGCAGGGTCATACCGACGGGCCCGTGGCGGCCGGGGCGGTGCCGGCCGGCGGCGTCGTCGTGGTCGTGCCGGTGCCGCCGCCCGTGCTCCCGGTGCCGGGGTTCGTGACCGGGGGCGTGGTCCCGGTGCCGCTCTTGGGGGTCCCGGTGTCGGTGGTCGCGGGCGTCGTGCTCGCGGGCGGGGTGACGACGGGGGCCGGGGCGGTCGCCACGGGGGCCGGTGCGGGCGGGGCGACGGGGGCCGCTGCCGCGGGGACGAGGTGCTTGGCCACGGCGCCCGGCCGAGCGGCGGGGGTGGCGGCCTCGGTGGCGGCCTTGTTCGTGACCCGGGCGGCGCGGGCGCGTGACGACGCCTGGGAGGTCGTGGGATCCGAGGCGGACGGGAGGGTGCCCGTGGGAAGGGTGCCGGCGTCGGCGGCCGCGGGTTGGGCGGTGATGCCGGCCGGGGCGCCGGGGGCCGGGGCGGCCACCGTGGCGGTCGAGTTGCTCGTCGTGACCAGTGGCACCGCCACGGCGACGCCGCCGGCGACCACCAGCACCGCCGCCGCGCTCGCGCCCATCGCCAGCCGGCGCCGGCGGGGATCGGGCCTGGGCGGGGCGAACGGGGACGCACCGGCCGTGCCCGTCGCCGGGGTGGTCCGGTGCACCGGGGGGATGCGCAGGGGCGAGGTGATCGGCTCGGGGGTGAGGCTGCCCGGCGCCGACCGCAGGGCGGGGCCGACCGGCATCGTCATCGGGTCGGCGTCCGTGCGGCCGACCGGGGTCATGTCGCGCCCGAGGACGTCGGTGCGGGGCGAGTCGTCCGCGGGCGGCACTGCGGCGACCGGACCGGAGCCGCGGGTCCCCCACGACGCGGAGGCGGTGGCGGGCACCGGCGTCGGGAAGGGAGCGGAGGCGGTGGCGGTGGCGGGCACCGGCGTCGGGAAGGGAGCGGAGACGGGCGCCCGGAAGGGGCCGGAGACGGGAGCGGCCGGCCGGACGGCCCCGCTCGCGGCCGCCGCGGCCCAGGTGGCGCCGCGGGCGACGACGGTGGTCGGGTCCGGGTCGACGGCGACGGGGCGGCCGAGCTCGGCGGAGAGCATCCGTGCGACCAGCGGGATGCGCGAGGAGCCGCCGACGAGCAGCACGCCGTCGAGGTCGGCACGGAGGCGGAGACCGGCTGCATCGACGACCTCGCCGAGGACGTCGACGGTCTGGCGCAGCGCCGGGGAGATCATGTCCTCGAACTCGCCGCGGGTGACGCGCACGCGGGTGGTGACGTTCGGCAGGTGGACGTCGACCACGGCCTCGGTGTCGACCGAGAGCGTCTCCTTCGCCGCGACGCAGGCGCGGCGCAGGCCGGCGACGGCGCGCACGGTGGCCGGGTCGGCGGGGTCGAGCGCGTCCACCGCGCCGCCGAGCGCGGCGCACACGTGCCAGAACAGGGCCTCGTCGAAGTCGATCCCGCCCAGGGCCTCGATGCCCTGGCCGCGGCCGAGGACGGTGAGCCCGACCGGCGCGACCGGGGTCGGGTGGACGCCCCGGACGACGGCGGCGTCGAAGGTGCCGCCCCCGAGGTCGTACACGGCGACGGTGCGCCCCCGCGGCAGGCGCCCGGCGGCGGCGTGGGCGGCCGCGGCGGCCTCGGGCTCGGTGAGCAGGACGACGTCGTGGAGGCCGACCTCGGCGAGGGCCTCGGTGAACAC
>JAVXWR010000114.1:0-3017 GCA_032230725.1 Actinomycetota bacterium | reverse complement strand
GTCGCGGACGGTGACCGGTCGGCGACCCTTCCCGCCCGTCCGCGCACCGTGACTATCTCAGTACGAGCAGTGATCCCGGGGCGGATCCACCTGATCGGACGTACAACCTGAGACCGCTGAGCGCGTCGTAGCGTCCGCTCATCCCCTGAAAGGCCCTCGACGACCGCCGTCTGCCCGCTCATTCTTGCGCCGAACGGTCTAGGGAGTGGCACCCTCACCGTCTCCACGGAGCCTGTCTCCGATGCGCTGCGCGACCGAGGCCGCCTCGTCCGTGTCGCGGTAGGGGTGACGGGGCCCGAGGAAGAAGCGCAGCCCGTCCTTGGGGCGGCGCGGGATGACGTGCAGGTGCAGATGGGGCACCGACTGGCTGACCACGTTGTTGATCAGCACGAGCGAGCCGGGCACGTCCATCGCCGACTCCACGGCGCGCTCGAGGCGCTGCGCGAGCGCGAAGAACGTCGGCATCGACGCCGTCGGGAGGTCGGCCAGCGTCGTGACGTGGGTCCTGGGGACGAGCAGCACGTGGCCCGGGAAGACCGGCTTGGCGTCGAGGAAGGCGACCGTCTCGTCGTCGCGGTGCACGACGTGGGCGGGAGCGGTTCCGGCGATGATGCCGCAGAACGCGCAGGGCTTCACGGGACCTCCATCAGGGACGGTCGTGGGAGCGAGCGCCCACTTGTAGCGTGTTCGTCGTCGGCACGCCTCGAGAGGATCCGCGGAACGTTCGTGACGTCGCAGCATGGAGGTGCCTCCGGCTCGTGAGCACCCATCCGCCCCATGACCCGGATTAGTGCTCACCTGAACGGAGTTCACCCAGGTATGGAGTCCCCGACGATGCTCGTGATCGGCCACGACGTGACGCCCGAGACGGTCCTCGTGCAGGCCGGGACCCTCGGGTCCTGGGCCGCGGAGCGCGGGGTGCGCATCGTGCCCGGCGTCGCGGGCTCCGACCTGCCCGACCCCGCCGGCTTCGACGCGATCGCCGTGCTCGGCTCCGCCGAGGGCGCGTGGGACGACGCCGTGCCCTGGCTCGCCGGGGAGATCGCCTACCTGGAGCGCGTGATCGACACGGGCACGCCGATCCTCGGTATCTGCTTCGGCGGCCAGCTGCTCGCGCGCGTCCTCGGTGGCGCCGCCCACCGGGCGGACGGCCACCACGAGAACGGCTGGCGCACGATCTCCTCGTACGAGCCCGACGTGATCGTCAAGGGCCCGTGGATGGAGTTCCACTTCGACACGTTCACCGCCCCGCCGACCTCCGAGGTCCTCGCCCGCTCGGAACGCTGCGACCAGGCCTTCCGCCAGGACCGCGACGTCGGCGTGCAGTTCCACCCCGAGATCACCCCGGCCGAGTTCGAGACCTGGGTGGCGCGCTGGACGGGGACGTCGATCGAGGACAGCTTCGACGAGCTCGGGATCTCCACCGAGGGCCTGCGCGCCGAGACCGCCGAGCGCGCCGAGGCGTCCCGCGTCGCGTCGTGGCGGCTCTTCGACGACTTCGGGCGCCGGGCCGGGCTCGTGCGCCAGGAAGCGGGAGCGACCGCGTGAGCGTCGGGATGAAGGTGCGGCTCGGGATCGGGGCCGGCCTGAGCCTCGGCGACCCGGCTGAGGACACCCGGGTGCTGGTCGACGGCTGCGAGCGCCGCGGGATCGACTCGGTCTGGTTCCCCGACCGCATCGCCGCCGACGCGATCGAGCCGCTCACCGCGCTCGGCTGGGCCGCGGGCCGCACCGAGCACCTCAAGCTCGGCACCGGCGTCGTCGTGCTCCCCGGGCGCAACCCGGCCGTCGTCGCGCACCAGCTCGCGTCGCTGGCGGCTCTTGCGCCGCGGCGCATCCTGCCGGTGTTCGGGCTCCAGCCCGCGACGCCGGCCGAGCGCACCGCCTACCCGGTGCCCGGACCGCGCGCTGCGGTGTTCGAGGAGGCCCTGGTCGTGGTCCGGCGACTGCTCACCGAGGAGGTCGTGACCCACCACGGCCGCTTCTTCGCCCTGGACGGCGCCTCGGTCGGGCCACGCCCGGCAAAGCCGCTGGACCTCTGGCTCGGCGGCCTCGTGCCCGCCGCCCTGCGCCGGGTCGGGCGCCTGGCCGACGGGTGGCTCGCCTCGTTCGTCACCCCGGCCGAGGCGGCCGCGGCCCGCACGGCGATCGCCGAGGCGGCCGACACCGCCGACCGGGAGGTCGAGGACGACCACTACGGCACGAACCTGCTGGTCGTCCCGTCCGGGGCGAGCAAGGACGACGTCGACCGGGCGTTCGCGACGACTGCCCGGCGCCGGCCGGAGATCGACCCCGGGGACCTGATCGCCCGCGACTGGGCGCACGCTCGCCGCCTGGTCGGGGAGTTCGTCGACGGCGGGATCACGAAGTTCGTGGTCCGGCCCGCCGCCGCCCCCAAGCGCCGGGACGACTTCCTCGACGCCTTCGTCGACGAGCTGGTCCCGCTGCAGACGTAGGTCCGGCGCTCACGCGCTCGATCCTGCGAGGCGCCCCGACGCACAGCGGGCCCACAGGCATGGCCCACCCCGTGATCACGGGGCGCGCCCACCCTCGTCGTCATGAGCCTCTTGACCGGTCGGCGACCCACGCCTCCGACCGCCGAGCCGCCGTCCGCTCCGGTGTCCCCCACCGCGACGGACGGGCGACGGAGCGCGCGCTGGTACGCGCCGGCGCTCGCGGCGCTGCTCGTCGTGACCGCGGTGCTCTACCTGGTGGACCTCTCCGCGTCGGGCTGGGGCAACGCGTTCTACGCGGCCGCCGCACAGGCGGGCGGGCAGAGCTGGAAGGCATGGTTCTTCGGGGCGTCCGACGCGCCCGCGTCGATCATGGTGGACAAGCCGCCGGCCTCGCTATGGGTGCTCGGACTCTCGGTGCGGCTGTTCGGGCTCTCGTCGTGGTCGGTCCTCGCGCCCCAGGCGCTCATGGGCGTCGGCGCGGTCGGGCTGCTCACCGGCGCGGTACGGCGCTGGTCCGGGCCGGCCGCCGGGCTGCTGGCCGGGGCGGCGTTGGCCGTCACC
>JAVXWR010000105.1:0-22494 GCA_032230725.1 Actinomycetota bacterium | reverse complement strand
GAGGTGTCGGAGTCGATCAAGGACACCATCGACAAGCACATCGCCACCCAGCAGATCGACGCCCCGGTCGAGGAGCGCTACACCCCGGTGTGGCGCTCGGAGGACGACCCGACCGAGCTGCGCCTCGCGGACACGAACATCACCTCGGTGGTCTGGTGCATCGGGTTCCGGCAGGACTTCTCGTGGGTCGACGTGCCCGTGTTCTCCGGCCGTGGCGCCCCCGGCCACAGCCGTGGGGTCACCTCCTCCCCCGGCCTGTACTTCCTCGGCCTGCCCTGGCAGTGGACCTGGGGCTCGGGCCGCTTCTCCGGGGTCGGCGACGACGCCCGTTACCTCGCCGAGCGCATCCGCTCCCAGCGCGGCCTGACCAGCTCCGGCGGCCGCGGCGACGTCTGCAACGTGCTGGCACTGGGGTCCTGACGCCGGGGGCGTCCGGTTCCGGGTGGACCTGTGCGTGGCGCACACACTCGCGCAGGCAGGGCGTCCGGTTCCGGGGGGACCTGCTCGTGGCCCACACACTCGCGCAGGCAGGGCGTCCGGGATGTGTGCGCGACGCGCAGGTCCATTCAGGATCGAGTGCCCCGCCCGTCGCGGTGTGTGCGGCACGCGCAGGTCCCAGCAGAGCCCGGGCGGCCTGACGCCGGATCCTCCCGACCGGCCCCGGGCAGAACGACCGGTGATGTCGATCCGGCTGCTCGGCCCCGTCTCCGTCGCGGACGCGGACGGCCGCGAGCTGCTGCCCGCCGGGCCGGACGCGGCGATCGAGCGGGGCCGCAGCACCCCGAGGGACTGCCCGCCCCGGCCGTAGCCCTGCATCGCCCGCCGTCACCAACGTATAGCGGTGAGCGGGGCTTGTGGCAAGCCCGCCCTCGCGTCGGAGAATCACCGCCCTTGCTGGTCAGGGACGTGGTCCACGAGGAGAGGACAGGACATGACAGCTCCGACACCGTTCGAGCTCCACGAGTCGGGCGCGCTGCTGCACGGGACCAAGGCGGACCTCGCGGTCGGCGACCTGCTGGTCCCCGGCCGCCTCTCGAACTTCGAGGCCGGGCGGGTCATGAACCACGTCTACGTGACCGAGACGCTCGACGCCGCGGCCTGGGGCGCCGAGCTGGCCGTCGGTGAGGGTCCCGGCCGCATCTACCTCGTGGAACCCACGGACGTCCTCGAGGACGACCCGAACGTCACCGACAAGAAGTTCCCGGGCAACCCCACCCGCTCCTACCGGACCCGCGAGCCGGTCCGTGTCGTGGGCGAGCTCGAGGGCTGGACCGGCCACACCGCCGAGCAGCAGCAGGCGATGACCAGCGGACTCGCCGACCTCCGGCGACGCGGGGCCGCGGTCATCCACGACTGACCCGTCGCGCTCAGGTGCGGCAAACGCGAACGCCACGACGAGGCCGAAGGCGGCCAGCACCGCGAGATGGCACGTGCGGGCAACGGCTGGCACGGTGCTGACGGGCGGGCCCTGGTAGACCGGCGGGCGTGATCGACGGCGTCATCGAGCGGGCCGCGCTCGACCTGCCGGTGCGCGCGGCGCTGCCGGAGCTGGCCGGGGCGCTGGGCGAGCACGGCGCGGCCGTGCTCGTCGCGCCGCCGGGCACCGGCAAGACGACGCTCGTGCCGCTCGCGCTGGCCGGGTGGGTCGAGGGCCGGGTCGTCGTGGCCGAGCCGCGGCGGGTCGCCGTCCGCGCCGCGGCCGCGCGCATGGCGGCGTTGCTCGGGGAGCCGGTCGGAGCGCGGATCGGCTACGCGATCCGGGGCGAGCGGCGTTCCGGCCCGGACACCCGCATCGAGGTCGTGACGACGGGGCTGCTCGTGGCCCGGCTGCAGCGCGACCCGGAGCTCGCGGGGGTCGGCGCCGTCGTCCTCGACGAGTGCCACGAGCGCCACCTCGACACCGACCTCGCGCTGGCCTTCGCCGTCGATGCGCGCGCCGTCCTGCGTCCGGACCTGCGGCTGCTCGCGACGTCGGCCACCGCTGCTGCCGACGCGCTCGCCGCCGCCCTCGACGGCCCGGTCGTCACCGCGCCCGACCCGATGCACCCCGTCGACGTCGTCTGGTCCCCGCCGCCGCGCCCGGTGCCGCCGCCCCGGGGGATGCGGGTGGAGCCGGCGCTGCTCGACCACGTCGCCGCGGTGGTGCGCCGCGCGCTGGCCGAGGCGCCCGGGGACGTCCTGGTGTTCCTGCCCGGGCGCCGGGAGATCGACGACGTCGGGCGACGGCTCGGTCGCGTCGAGGCCGAGGTCCTGACGCTGCAGGGTGGGCAGGACGCGTCGAGCCAGGACGCCGTGCTCGCCGGGTCGGCGGGCCGGCGTCGGGTGGTCCTGGCGACGTCGATCGCCGAGACCAGCCTGACGGTGCCCGGGGTGCGCGTCGTCGTCGACGCCGGCCTCTCCCGCCGCCCCTGGACCGACCACGCCCGCGGCCTGGACGCACTTGTCACCGTGCTCGCGTCGCAGTCCTCGGCGACCCAGCGGGCCGGGCGCGCGGGTCGGGAGGCGTCAGGGACGGTGTACCGCTGCTGGTCCGAGGCCGAGCACGCCCACCGCGACCGCCACGACGACCCGGAGGTGGCGCACGCCGACCTCGCGGGGTTCGCGCTGCAGCTCGCGCGGTGGGGCACCCCGGACGGCGCCGGGCTCGCGCTGCTCGACGCGCCACCCGAGACCGCCTTCGCCGCGGCCCGGGAGGTGCTGCGCGGGCTCGGCCTGACCGACGACGCCGGACGCAGCACCGACCGCGGGCGCGCGGTCGCGACGGCGGGGGTGCACCCCCGGCTCGGCCGGGCCCTGCTCGACGGGGCCGAGGCCGTCGGGGCGGACACCGCGACCGAGGTGGTGGCGCTGCTCGCCGCGGACGTGCCGGGCCACTCCGACGACCTCGACGCGCGGTGGCGCGCGGCCCGGGCCACGAACGATCCGCGGTGGCGGGCGGAGGTGAGGAGGCTCCGCCAGGTGAACGGAATTGGTCGTCAGAACGACGAAAATCGTTCACATGCGCGGAGCGCCCAGGTCGTCGCGCTCGCCTACCCCGACCGGCTCGCGCGCGCCCGGGGTGATGACTCCCGCGAGTACCTGACGACCGGCGGCACCGGCGTCGAGCTCGCCGTGTCCTCGGCGCTGCGCGGGGCGCCGTGGCTCGCCGTCGCGGACGCCGTGCGCGGCCCGGGCGACCGGGTGGCGCGGGTGCGGCTGGCCGTGCCGATCGACGAGGACCTCGCCCGGGAGGCCGCGGCGGGCTGGTGGCACGACGACGAGGTGGTGGCCTGGGAGGACGGCGACGTCGTGGCCGAGCGCCGCGAACGCCTCGGCGCGATCGTGCTGGCCCGCCGGCCGTTGGCCCGTCCCGACCCGAGGGCCGTCGCGGCCGCCGTCCGGGACGGCCTGGCCGCCGAGGGGCTCGGGCTGCTCCGCTGGGACGACGCGGCCACGGCGCTGCGGGCCCGGCTGGCGTTCCTCCACGCGGCGCGGGGCGACCGGTGGCCCGCCGTCGACGACGAGACCCTCCTGGCCCGGCTCGACGAGTGGCTCGACCTCACGCGGATCCGCCGCCGGGCCGACCTCGCGCGGATCAAGGTCGCGCCCGCGCTGCGCCACCTCGTGCCGTGGTCGGAGGCAGGTCGGCTCGACGAGCTGGCGCCGACGACGGTCTCGACCCCGTCCGGACGCGGCGTCCGCGTCGACTACACCGACCCGACGTCGCCCGTCGTGGCGCTGAAGGTCCAGCAGGCGTTCGGGTGGGAGCGGGCGCCGGTGCTGGCGGGGGTCCCCGTCGTCGTCCACCTGCTCTCGCCGGCGGGACGCCCGGCCGCGGTGACCGCCGACCTGGCGTCGTTCTGGGACACCGGCTACCCGCAGGTGCGGTCAGAGCTGCGGGGCCGCTACCCCAAGCACGCGTGGCCGGAGGACCCGAGGGCCAAGTCCTAGTCCTTCTCGGCGACCTTCTCGAGCTTCTGCGTCACCGTCGTGCGGTCGCGGTTCGCCCGCTCGTGCTCCAGGGCCTTCGCCGCCGCGTCGGGTTTCATCCCCCGGGCCGCCTTCACCGCCTCGTCGGCCGTCATCTCGTCGAGGTGGGCGTCCGTGCGGGCCTGCGCGGCCTCCGAGGTGTTGGCGACGTCGCCCTCGCCGCGGCGCGAGCCCTCCCGCTTCCGCCGGCGGGTCTCCTCCCTCTCGTCGTCGGAGAGCTCCTCCCACGCCTTCTTCGGCAGGTAGCGGTCGGTCTCGCCGTCGCCGCGCGCCTGCGCCGACCCGTCCGCGGTCTGCCAGTCCTCGTCGGTCCACTGCTGCAGGCTGCGCTGGGACTCGGTGGGCTGGTCCTTGTGCCTGTAGTCGCCTCCCTGCTTCTCGTACTCCTGGGTGAGCAGCTGGCTCTTGCGCGCCGACCACGTCCCGGGCGCCCCGGCCCGGTCCGAGGCCTTGATCTCCTCCTTGAGGCGTTCCCGCAGCTCGGGCTCGGTGTAGTCCTTCGCGTAGTCCTGTGCGTCCTTCGCCATCCGGGCGGATACCCGCTCGCGGCTCTGGGCCTCAGGCCGCGACGGGGACCGGCCCGCGCCGGTCCGCGCCCGGGGCCACCGTCCCCGGCAAGGGAGCGAGCCAGTCGACGTCGACCTCGTCGCCGCCCACACCGGCCGAGTCCCAGGCCTCGCTGACCAGCAGGGTGCGCAGCGTCGACGTGCTCAGCTGTTCCAACCGGGCGCGCAGCGTGGCGTCGTCGGGGAGGCCGGGCAGGCGGGCCTCCAGCCGGCTGCGCGCCTGTCGCAGTCGATCCATCAGTGCGGCGAGATCGGCGGCGCGGTCCGGGGCCTGCTCCTCGCCGGCCGTGATGCCCTGCGCGATCAGGTCCTTGATCGGCTGCGACCGGCCGGTGTCGTCGGTGGTCACCATCTGGCGCCAGGCCCGGCTCTTGTGCCGGTACTGCAGCATCGACATCAGCGCTTCGTGGCGCGCGAAGTCGGCGTCCCGCAGTGGCCTGCCCTGCCGGCTCGCAAGGGTACGGGCCAGGGACAGCGCCGAGGCCAGCCCGCTGTTGAGCCCGCGGCCCGGCCAGAAGTGGATCGCGTTCGCCGCGTCCCCGGGCAGGAATCCGAACGTGCCGGGGGTCGTGGCGGTCCGCGGGGAGAGCTGCGCGGTGAACCGCGGGCGCTGCACCATGTCCAGTCGGAAGCAGGTCACCGCGGTGAGGTTCTCCTCGCGGACCCCGAACAGCTTCAGGCCCTCCTCGACGCGGCCCCACAGCCGTGAGCCCTTCAGCATGGCGGGCAGGAAGAACGTGTCGTGGGTGGAACAGGTGAACGAGCCCGTCGTCCCCCGCTCCATCACGCACGGCCGGGCCTGAACGCACTCGGTGAACCGCTGCCGGACCGGGTCGATCCCCACGGCCTCGGCCGCCTCCTCGTCGGTCAGCCGCATGTTGAGGAAGCCCTCGCCGCGCAGGGAGTTGAGCAGGAACCGGTTCTGGGCCACGGTGAGCAGGACCGCCATGGGGTCGGGCAGGTCGGACTTCACGCGCAGCCCCAGCACCACGTCCTGCACCTGCCGGCCGTCGTGGGAGTACATCGAGGCGTCGCCGGTGCCGAAGCGGTCCGCGAAGTGGTCTCGGGTGCGCGAGCTGCCGCCTTCGCAGATGGCGAGCACGTGCTCGCCGGCGAGGTCCTGCGCCGCCGTGACCGGGTCGAACCTCTCGGGGACGAGCCGGATGCGATCCGGCCGCTCGTTCGCCAGGGCCAGCAGCTGGTCCTCGACGTAGGCGATCCGGATGTTGCGCGGGGGCAGGCCCTCGACGGAGTCCGGGCCGGCGGGCCACATCTCGCTGTGGTCGTTGCCGCGGAAGAGTCGGTCCTGCACGTCGGGGGGCAGCTTCGTCCACTGCCGGCTCTGGATGGTCACGACCTGCTGACGACGGCTGTTGCCCTGCTCCTTGGACTTCCAGACGATCGAGTCGCCGGCCGCGCGTCCATCGGCTGTCGTGAACGGTCACCGCCACCCGAGGCCCCATCAGGTGCTCCAGGAGCAACGCGAGGCTGAGCCCGACCGGCCCGCCGCCGGAGACCGTGACGCGCAGGACGTCGGGCGCCGGAGCGGCGCGGCGCACAGGACCGTGGCCCCGTGGGGGGCCTCGGGCGCCTCCGGGAGGTCGGAGACCTCGAGCCGGAAGACCTCGTCCCCGATCGTGAACTCGTCGCCGGGAGCGAGCCGGCGGCTCCGGACGGGCTGCCCGTTCACCGACGTGCCGTTGCTGCTCCCGAGATCGTGCAGGGTCCAGCCGTCGCCTCCCGCCGCAGCTCGGCGTGGGTCCGCGAGGCGAGCTGGGTCGTGAGGACCAGGTGGTTCGACGGGCCGCGGCCCACCGCCGTCGTCTCGGCGTCCAGGGCGAAGGACGTCCCGGCGTGATCGCCACGGACCCCCACCAACCTGGTGGCCCCTCCGACCGGCCGGGCCGCCAGCCCGATCGGTGGGTCGATCCGCGCCTGAGTCGTCGTCATCGTCATCGGAAATGTCCCCCGTCGCTCGCGCCGGCGTGTGAACCCGGCCGGTGCCGGTGCGCCCGACCCTGCGTCGGCCGCGTGGGAACGAGCCTTCCGTCGTGGGCGCCAGCGCGCGGTCGGGGACGCCCTCCGGACCGGAGTCCTGGCCCCACGATCGGGGTAGGGAGGACCCCAGGGATCGTGATCGGCGCTCAGGCGCGGCCCAGCGGGATCCCCTGCTCGGCCACGACCCGGTCGAACACCGCGGGCCCCACGATCGTCAGCAGCCGGGCCGGGCCGTCGCCCACCACCCGCAGCGCGTGCTCGACGTCGCGCGGGAGGAACAGGAAGTCGCCCGGGCCCGCGCCGATCTCCTCGTCCCCGCAGTGCCCCGCGACGCGCCCGGTGAGCACGTAGAACATCTCGTCCTCGCCGTCGTGGACGTGCGGCGGGACGACCAGCCCGGCCGGCGCCTCCTGCTCCATGACGGCGACGCGGCCCTCGCTGTCGGCCCCCGTGGCCTTGACCGTGAACACGGCGCCGCCGAGGTCGTAGCGCTCCCCCGTCCCGGCCGCCCGCACGAACCCGCTCATCGGTCCTCCTCGCCGGGATGATCCCTCAGGGGTGATGGTCCTCGTGGTCGTCGACCTCGCGAAGCACGGCGGCCCGCGCCACGAGCGCCGCCTCGTCGACGAGCCCCCCGAGGACGTCCTCGAGCCCCGCGAGCCACGACTCGTAGTACGGCCGGTCCGGGTCCTCGCCGATCCGCGCGACCAGTCGCCGCCGGAAGTCCTCGTAGGTGCACCGGCCCGCGTCGACGAGGGTGAGGACGAGCCCGAACGCCCGGCTCTCCCACGGCGCGGCGAACACCAGCTCGCCGTTGGCCCGCGGCGGCGCGGCGGGCCCGTCGACGTCCAGGACGGCACTCACAGCCGGGCCACCCCCACCATCGCGTCGCGCGTCACGAGCGCGGCCAGCTCCTCGACGCCCAGGTCGTCCGTCCCGGCCGGGCGCTGCGGGACGACGAGGTAGCGCACCTCCGACGACGAGTCCCAGACCTCGATCCGCACGTCCGCGGGCACCTCGCAGCCCATCTCGGCGAGCACCGCCCGCGGCTCGCGCACCACCCGCGAGCGGTAGGCCGGGTCCTTGTACCAGCTCGGCGGCAGCCCGAGGACCGGCCACGGGTAGCAGGAGCACAGGGTGCAGACGACCACGTGGTGGACCTCGTCGGTCTGCTCCAGGGCCACCATGTGCTCGCCCTGCGGGCCGGAGAAGCCGAGGTCGGCGATCGCGGCGGTGGCGTCGGAACGCAGCCACGCCAGGTACTCCGGGTCCGTCCACGCCCGGGCGACGACCCGCGCGCCGTTCATCGGCCCGACGTCGCGCTCGTAGCGGGCGATGAACCCGTCCATCACCGAAGGGTCGACCAGCTCGCGCTCGACGAGCAGCGACTCCAGCGCCGCGGTCCGCTCCGCGGGCGACAGGCGCTCCACCTCAGGCTCCTTCCAGGTAGCTCTCGAACAGGTCCGCGTGCAGGCGGAAGGGCTCGGCGTCGGGACCCCACAGCTCCTCCGAGGCGAACCCGACCGTGTAGACGTGCTGCGGGTTCTCGCCGACGAACACCCCGTGGGTGTCGGGCAGGACGTGGGCCGGGCGGATCGCCGTCACCGTCCCGCGACGACGCCGCAGGTAGGCGGACAGCTTCGACGGCCCGCGCGGGTGGGCGTCGGCGGTACGGACCGTGTCCCCGACGGCGAAGCGGGGCGGGTCGTCGACCTCGCGCAGCGATCCCGCCGCGGTCGGGGCGTAGTCCGGCCGGCGGGGTTCGGGGAACCCGGGTTCCTCGACGTCCTCGCCGTGCTCCCGGCGCACCCGGGCGTTGACCGCGTCGGGCGCGAGCACGGCCGAGTCGACGAGCATGAGCTCGGCGGCGTTGAGCCAGCGCCCGTAGTAGCCGTCGGCGAGATAGTCCAGCGGATGCAGCCGGCCCAGCGCGTGCCGGAAGGCGTCGAGGTTCCGCCCGGAGATCCGCCCCATGGTGAGCAGGGTCAGCGCGAACGCGCGACCCTCCCAGGGCTCGGCGAACGGCGGCTCGTCCGGCGCCGGCCGGCCGGCCGGGCCGTACCCGAGGACGCCGCCCATGTCGGCGATCGAGTCCATGGGAGCCACCCCACCATCGCGCCGTTTCCGGGGTGTTGCCTCCTGACCTCAGCGTCGTGACGGCCCCACGTTCCCCAGCTCGAAGACCTTCCGTGCGGTCTCGCCGAGGATGTTGCGCTTGGCGTGCTCCCCGACGAAGGGCAGCGAGGCGATCCGTCCGGGCACGTCGAAGTCCCAGTGCGGCCAGTCCGAGGAGTACATCAGCGTGTTCTCCGCGTCGATGGCCTCGAGGGTGGCGGCGAGCAGCTTGTCGTCGGTCCACTCCATGGGCTGGCTCGTGTAGTACATCTCGCGCATGTAGTGCGACGGCGGGCGCGTGAGCAGCGGGGCGTCGGACTGGCGCATGTAGTACTCGTGGTCGAGGCGCTGCATCATGAACGGCAGCCACGCGAGGCCGCTCTCGATCCAGACGGTCTTCAGGCCCGGGAAGCGCTCCGGGATCCCGTTGATCACCCAGTTCGTCATGTGGGTCATGTTGCAGGTCACGAAGCTCATCGCGTGGGCCGACAGGAACCGGTTCATCGTCGAGGTCATCGTGTCGGCCTGGTTCGGCCCGGCGTGGAACCCGATCGGCAGGCCGCGGCGCTCGAGCTCGCGGTAGACCGGCATGTAGGCGTTGCGGTGCACCCCGGCGTGGCGCTGGCTGGTGACGAGGAAGCCGATGACGCCGGGCGCGTCGCCGAACTCCTCGATCGTCGCCAGGCACGCGTCGGGGTTCTCGAACGGCAGGCCCAGCATGGTGCGGATTCGCGGCTCGCGCGGCAGCACCTCGGCGGTGAACCACCGGTTGTAGGCCGACAGCAGTGCCGTCGCCACCTCCGGCTGGGGGTGCAGCCCGGTCTCGAGCATCGGCTGCGGGAACACGACCTGCAGATCGATGCTCATCGCGTCCATCGCGCGCCGGACGAGGGTCACGTCGCGGTCCGCCCCCGACGTCGTGTCCGGGGTCTGTTCCCCGAGCGAGGCCTGGTGAGGGATGCGCCCGGAGACGTCCTGCATCGTCAGGCCCGGTGGGTGGTTGTGCAGCGCCAGGTGGGAGGCCTGGGGCCAGTTGCGCATCATCTGCTGCGCGGTGTCGCGCATGACGGGGCTGTCGAGGTAGGTCAGGATCTCCGGCCAGGAGTCGAGCTCGACGTGGTGGGAGTCGACGTCGACGATCAGGTAGTCGTCGAGGCCGTAGCGGACCGTGTCGCGCCGGGCGTTGGCGAGGATCTCGCGGGTGTCCGTCGCGGTGGTGATCTCCTGGGTGGGCAGGCGCCGCACGTTCGGGTCGATGGTCATGAGCTGCTCCTCGAGAACCAGAGAGCCAGGTCGAACGGGTTCAGGTCGTGGCTGCGCAGGGCGGCCGCGGCGAGGGCGACGGCGTCGGTCGGGGTGGTGGCCCGCCCGTCCGGCGGCTCGGCGCCCTCCTCGACGGCGACGGCCCAGCACCGGGCGGCGGTGCTCACCAGCCGACGGGCCGTCGCGGGGTCCAGCGCGGCGATGGCCCCGTCGTCGAGACCGGCCGCGACCTCGGCGGCGAGCGTCGTGACGAGCCCGTCGATGCGGCGGGCGCGCTCGAGATGCTCAGACTCGGACACGGATGCGGCCCCCGTCCTCGGTCACCGGGAAGGACCGCAGCGCGAGGTCGGGGCGCCCCGGATGCCGACCCGTCGTCACGTCGTACTCGAAGCCGTGCCACGGGCACACGACGTGCATGGTGTCCTCGTCGAAGCGCAGCCCGAGGCTGCGGCGCTCGTCGTCGAGGCGCTCCCGCACACGACTGACGATCCGTCCCTGGCAGGCCGGCCCGCCCTGGTGCGCACAGCGGTTCTCCCAGGCGTAGAGCCGGCCGGCAAAGCGGAAGACGCCGAGGGTCACCGGTCCTGCCGCCCCGTCCGGCCCGCCGATCTCGACGACGAGCCGGCCGCGCTCGGGCACGTCCTGCGACGCCCCGACGTCGACGAGGCGTTCCGTGGTGCTCATGCCGGACAGCGTGCGCGTCGGGTCCGCCCGCTGGGAAGGTCCAGCCGCGCGCGGCACCCGGTCATGATCGTCGTTCGTGTGAGGGAGGTGGGCGGGGGACCGAACGGTCCTCACACTCGGGCGATCACGGGGTCAGGAGACCGGCTCCGTGGTGGCCGCGGCGATGACCGCGGTGAGGTCGGCGTGCAGGCGCATCAGCTCCTCGAGCGGCATGCCGAGGCGCTCGACGATCGCCGGCGGGATGCGCTGCGCGTCGGCGCGCAGGGCCCGGCCCGCGCCGGTGAGCGTGACGGCGAGGGTGCGTTCGTTGCCCGGCACCCGCCGGCGCTCGAGGTAGCCCTGCGCCTCGAGCCGCTTGAGCAGCGGCGACAGCGTGCCGGGGTCCAGCGCGAGCATCCCGGAGAGCTCGGTGACCGAGAGCGGCGAGCGCCCCCATAGCGCGAGCATCACGAGGTACTGCGGGTGCGTCAGGCCCATCGGCTCGAGCAGCGGCCGGTACAGCGCGATGACCGAGCGGGCGGCGACGGCCAGCGCGAAGCAGACCTGGTTCTCCAGCGCGAGTGGGTCGATCTCGTCTGTGGTCGCCGTCATGGCGCCCACCCTACTTGGTGCGCATACTGTTAGGGCACAAACTGGCGAGGAGGTGTCCCGTGGTCCCGACGCCGCGACCCGGCCCGCTGTGGTGGCTCTGGTACGCCTACGGGGGTGGCCTGCCGGCGCGGTTCGCACCCTGGGTCCTGCACGACACGACCTGCCGCACGTGGTGGGTGCGTCACGTCCTCCGGGTGCTCGTGCAGATCGCACCGTTCGTGGCGGCGATCGTCGTGTTCGTGCCCGGCCCGCTGTGGCTGCGCGTGATGAGTGCGCTCGGCGGCGCGATCATGGGGATGATCTTCGCGGTGGCCTACCTGCACGAGACCGCAGAGCACCGGCTGCTGAAGGCCGGCTACCCCGTCGGCACCGGGGTCGAGGCGCGGGCGGAGCGCACGCGGGACGTGGACGCGGCGGCGGCCGCACGGTACGCGGCCAGGTGGCGGTAGGTGGCTCCGCCTCGTGAGCACTATTCCGTGTCATAGGGTGGAATAGTGCTCACGAGCGCGCAGCGCACATAGCGCTCCAGCACCACGTCGACGACGCCGTCGTGGTCCCCCAGCGGAGCGGCCACCACGGCGGCGCCCGCGTCGGCGAGCCAGCGGTGGAACGCCCCGGGCGCGAGCAGCCACGTCGCCAGCGCGACCGGACGGTCCTGGGCGGCGACGACGTCCACGACCCGCGGCGCCCCGCCCGCGATGTACCCGACGGGGACGGCCGTCCCGAGCCGCTGCGCGAACCGCCCCGCGGCCGTCTGCAGGTCCGCCTGCGCCACCGGATCGGTCGACCCGGCGGCGGCGAGCACGACCGCCCGCCCCCGGGCGCCCCCGGCCTCGGCCAGCCGGGCGAGCGCGACGTCGACCAGCCCCGGATCGGGCCCCAGCGGTTCGGCCAGGGTCACGTCGTCGCGCCCGAGTGCCGCGAGCTGCCCCGGCACGTCGACCCGCATGTGGAAGCCCGCCGCGAGGAACGCCGGCACGACGACGACCGGCCCGTGCAGCCGCGGCAGCACGTCGGCGAGCTGCGGGCGCGCGACGCCGGCGTACGCGAGCCGGACCTCGACGCCCGGCAGCGCCGCGCGCAGCCGCACGAGCAGCCGGCCCCACGTGTTCCGCCCGGCCGCGTCCCCGGTGCCGTGCGCCAGGACGACGAGTGCGGGTCTCACCGGGCGGGTTCCGCCGCGGGCGCCGCGACGCGCACGTGCTCCTCGAGCCGCCGCACCATCGCGCCGAGGCGGAACCGGTCGGGCGCGATCGACGGGACGCCCCGGGCGTCCAGCGGCGCGGCCGTCACCGGCCCCACCGCGCACGCGAGCACGCCCGTGCCGTCGGGCCCCGCGCGCAGCGCCGCCAGCAGCTCGTCCGCGCGGCCGAGGACCTCCGCCCGGTACAGCAGTCCCTCGACGGCGGGCGCGCTGGTGAAGGTCACGGTGTCGAGCTCTCGGCCGATGATCGCCGCGATCAGCGCGTCGACGGCGGGCAGGTCGGGCGGCGGTTCCCACCGGTAGACGTGCACCTCGACGACGTCGGCGCCCGCCTCGCGCAGGTCGGCGAGGAACGACGTCATCGGGTCGCCGTGCAGCTGGACCGCGATGCGCGTCCCGGCCAGCGGCCCGGCCCCACCGGCGAGCAGGTGCTCGAGGACCTCGGGGGACGACTCGGTGGCCTCCGCCGACCACGCCTCGCGCAGCCCGGACCCACGGATGGCGCCGCGGGCCTTCGGACCGCGGGCGAGCAGCGTCGCGTCGCCGAGCACGGCCCGCAGCTGCTCCCCGAGCCCCCACTCGTCGGCGACCTCCAGCCAACCGCGGAAGCCCTGGCCGGTGGTCGCGACGACGACGGCGGGCGGCGCGTCGACGAGCGCGCGGGTGGTCGCGGCGAGGTCGGTGTCGTCGGCGAGGGGGACGATCCGCATGGTCGCGCCGTGCAGCGTGGTCGCGCCGCGGCGGTGCAGCAGGGCGATCTGGTCGTCGGCGCGCCGGTCGGCGGTGACCCCGACCCGCACGCCCGCCAGCGGACCCGGTGTCGCTGCCTCGTCCGCCACCTGGGTCGAGCTCCGCTCCGCTCCGTCGCCCGTCATGGGCTCCCGACCTCGACCGTCCCGTCCACCACCCGCACAGGATAGGTGGCCACGACGACCGAGTCGTCCTCCACGGCGACGCCGGAGGAGAGCGCGAAGTGCTGCTTGTACAGCGGCGACGCCACCACGGGGGTCCCGCCGAGATCGCCGACGATGCCCCGCGAGAGCACCGACGCCCCCGAGAACGGGTCGAGGTTGTGCAGCGCGAAGAGGCGGTCGTCGTGGGTGCGGAACACCGCCACCGGCTCGCCGGCCACCAGCGCGCACACCCCGCGCTCGGGCTGCAGGCGCTCGAGCGCACAGACCGGCGTCCAGCCCCCGGAGGGGCCGGGAGCGGCCGGCGTCGTCGGCTCCGGGCGGGGGTCCTTGGCCTCCGCCCCGTCGGTCGTGCCGTCGGGATGGGTGCGGACGTCGGCCTGCGCGGTCATGCCGGGGCTCCCACGGGGATCGTCGGACCCGCGATCCTCGTCGGCGCGGGCGAGGTGTCGAACCCGAGCGGACCCAGCTCGGTCGGCTGGCCCTCCTTCATGCCCGCGGGCACCGAGCGGCCGAGGTGGTCGACGAACTCGATCGTCGGGTCCGGAGTGCCGGGGGCGTTGACGAACGAGTGGAACCGCTCGAGCTTGTCGGAGTCCTCGAGCACCGCCGCCCACTCGTCGGCGTAGCTGCGGACGTGGCGGGCCATCTGCTCGTCGAGCGAGGCGCAGATCCCCAGCGAGTCCTCCATGACCACCTCGCGGAGGTGGTCGATGCCCCCCTCGAGCGACTCGATCCACGGCGCGGTGCGTTGCAGCCGGTCGGCGGTGCGCACGTAGAACATGAGGAACCGGTCGATGGTGCGGACCAGGGTGGAGGTGTCGAGGTCGGAGGCGAGCAGCTCCGCGTGGCGCGGGGTGAAGCCGCCGTTGCCGCCGACGTAGAGGTTCCAGCCGTGCTCGGTCGCGATGATCCCGAAGTCCTTCGACCGGGCCTCGGCGCACTCACGGGCGCACCCGCTCACCCCGGACTTCAGCTTGTGCGGGCTGCGCAGCCCCCGGTAGCGCAGCTCGAGCGCGACGGCGAGCCCGACCGAGTCCTGCACGCCGTAGCGGCACCAGTCGGTGCCCACGCACGACTTCACGGTGCGCAGCGCCTTGCCGTACGCGTGACCGGACTCGAACCCGGCGTCGACGAGCCGGCGCCAGATCGCGGGCAGGTCGTCCAGCCGCGCCCCGAACATGTCGATCCGCTGCCCGCCGGTGATCTTGGTGTAGAGCCCGAAGTCGCGGGCCACCTCGCCGATCGCGATCAGGCCCTCGCCGGAGACCTCCCCGCCGGGCAGGCGCGGGACCACCGAGTAGGTGCCGTTGCGCTGCATGTTGGCGAGGAAGTGATCGTTGGTGTCCTGCAGCGTGGCGGACTCACCGTCGAGGACGTGGCCCCCCGCGAGGGTGGCGAGCATGGAAGCGATCGCGGGCTTGCAGATGTCGCAGCCGCGCCCGGTGCCGTGCGCGTCGAGGATCTCCGAGAACGTCGCCAGCCCGGTCGCCATGACGATCTCGTAGAGCTCGGCGCGGCTCTGGGCGAAGTGCTCGCACAGCGCCTCGGACACCTCGACGCCGCACGACGCCAGCACCTTGCCGAGCGTCGGCACGCACGACCCGCAGGTGGTGCCGGCCCGCGTGCAGGTCTTGAGCTCCGGCACCGTGGAGGCCTCGCCGGAGGTGATCGCCTCGACGAGCGCGCCCTTGGTGACCGCGTTGCAGGAGCAGATCTGGGCCCCGTCGGGCAGCGCGTCGATCCCGACGCCGACGGCCCCGTCGCCGGCCGGGGCGATCAGCGACATCGGGTCGCCGGGCAGCCGCGCGTTCAGGAAGCCGCGCAGCGTCTCGTAGTTGCTCGCATCCCCCACCAGGACCCCGCCGAGCAGGGTGCACGCGTCGTCACTCACCACGAGCTTCGAGTAGGTGCCGGCCACCGGGTCGTCGAGGCGGACCTCGAGCGCGCCCGGGGTCGTGGCGTGTGCGTCCCCGAAGCTCGCGACGTCGACGCCGAGCAGTTTGAGCTTCGTCGACATGTCGGCCTCGGTGAACCGCGCCTCGGCGTCGTCGGCGGCCAGCCGGCCGGCCACCACCTCGGCCATGGCGTACCCGGGGGCGACGAGCCCGTAGGTCCGGCCCCGGACGGCGGCGACCTCCCCGATCGCCCAGACGTGCTCGTCGGAGGTGCGGCAGCGCTCGTCGACCAGCACACCGCCGCGCTCGCCGACGTCGAGCCCGATCTCGCGGGCGAGCGAGTCGGCGGGCCGGATGCCGGCGGAGAAGACGACGACCGAGGCGTCGAGCTCGGCACCGTCGGAGAGCGTGACGGTGAGCCCGCCGCGGTGGTCTCGCGCGATCGCCGACGTCGACACCCCGGTGTGCACCCGCAGACCCAGGTCGGAGACCAGCCGGTACAGCAGCGCACCGCCCGCCTCGTCGACCTGCACCGGCATCAACCGCGGCGCCATCTCCACCACGTGCGGCGAGAGCCCGAGCTGACGCAGCGCGTTCGCCGCCTCCAGTCCGAGCAGCCCCCCGCCGACGACGACGCCCGCCCGCCGTCCCGCCCCGGCACCCGCGGTCGCCGCCTCGGCGGCCGCGCGCATCCCGTCCAGGTCGTCGAGCGTGCGGTAGACGAAGACGCCCTCGAGGTCGCGGCCGGGGACGGGCGGGACGAAGGGCACGGACCCGGTCGCGAGGACGAGCTCGTCGTAGGTGACGGTGCGGCCGGCGCGGGTGGTGACCCGGCGTGCCGAGCGGTCCACGGCGACGGCGGGGTCGTCGAGGTGGAGCTCGACGAGCGGGTCGGCGTGGAACTCGTCGTCGGCGAGCGCCAGGTCGTCCTCGGTCGCGTCGCCCACGTACGAGGAGAGGGCGACCCGGTCGTAGGCCGGGCGCGACTCCTCCGCGAGGACGACGACGCGCCAGGCACCGGCGTCGTCACGACGACGCAGGCTCTCGACGAACCGGTGACCGACCATGCCGTGACCGACGACGACGACGGTGCGCGGGTCCACTGGGTGCTCCCTCCGGTCGCCCGTGAGCACTAAGTGCGGCTATAGCGACACTTAGTGCTCACGAGGCGAAGCCACCTACACGGACGCGTAACTGACCTTCGTGCCCGTCTTCGGATCCGTCGCCGCCGTCGAGCTGCGCATGTAGACGACGTAGGTCACGACGAAGCAGACCGCGTAGAAGGCGACGAACGACCAGAACGCGGGCGTGCCGGACTTGGCCGACTGGAACGACGCCCGGAACGCCAGGTTGATGAGCAGGCCGCCGAACGCGCCGATCGCGCCGGCGATGCCGATGACCGCGCCGGAGATGCGGCGCGCCCAGAGCAGGGCGGCCTCCTGGTCCCAGCCACGCTCCTCGGACGACGCGAGGGCCTTCGTCCGGAAGATCGCCGGGATCATCTTGTACACCGAGCCGTTGCCGATGCCCGAGGTGATGAACAGCAGCACGAAGCCGACCACGAACAGCGGGAGGGACTGGATCGACGAGGCTCCGATGCAGATCAGCGCGCTGACCGCCATGGCGACGAAGTTCCAGAAGGTCACCCGGGTGCCGCCGATGCGGTCGGAGAGCGCCCCGCCGACCGGCCGGATCAGCGACCCCAGCAGCGGGCCGATGAAGGTCAGCGTCGCCGCCTGCAGCGGGGTGCGGCCGAACTGGTTCTGCAGCACGAGCCCGAAGGCGAAGCTGTAGCCGATGAACGAGCCGAACGTGCCGATGTAGAGGAAGGAGATGATCCAGGTCTGCGCGTCCCGGCAGGCCTCGGCGAGGGCACCGGTGTCGTTGCGCACCGAGGACAGGTTGTCCATGAAGAGGACGGCGCCGAGCAGGGCGAGCACGATGAGCGGGATGTAGACGGCGAGCAGGATCCGCGGCGAGCCGGTGCCCGCGGTCGCGATGATGAGCAGGCCGATGAGCTGGATGACCGCGACGCCCAGGTTGCCGCCGCCGGCGTTGAGGCCCAGCGCCTTCCCCTTCTCCTTCGTGGGGAAGAACGCGTTGATGTTCGTCATCGACGAGGCGAAGTTGCCGCCACCGACGCCCGCGACCGCCGCGATCACCATGAAGGTGGTGTACGACGTGCCCGGGTGCATGAAGATCGCCAACAGGATCGTGGGGATCAGGAGCAGGCCCGCGCTGACGATCGTCCAGTTGCGGCCGCCGAACACGGCCACGGCCAGCGTGTAGGGCAGCCGCAGGACCGACCCGACCAGGGTCGGCATGGACACCAGGAAGAACTTGCCCGCGGTGTCGATGTGGTAGGTCTGCTCGGGCATGAAGAGCACGAGGACCGCGAAGAGCGACCAGATCGAGAACCCGATGTGCTCGGAGAACACCGAGAACCACAGGTTGCGGTTAGCGATCTTCTTCCCGGTCGCCTGCCAGAAGGACTCGTCCTCCGGCCGCCACTCGTCGATCCAGCGGCCCCGGAGAAGTCCTCCGGAGGCCGGCTCGGCCACGCTCATCAGGTTCCGCCCTCTCGATCGGGGGCGCGATCCCGTCGCGCACCCTCGGTCCTGTCCCGGAGGGCGACGCTAGGGACGGTCGGTTACACCGACGTGTCGCCGCGTTTCGGGGACGCGACGGAGCAAGAGCAGCACATCACCATTCCGGCGGGGCCGTTCGGAGCAGGCCGGTTCAGAGGAGGTCGGTGACGACGCGGGCGGCGTGCTCCAGCCCGCGCAGCGACTCCTTGGTGCAGGCCGGGTGCTGGGCGTGCACCGCGAGCCGGAAGAGCAGCCCGTGCAGCAGCATCTGCGGCCACGCCACGAGGTGCGACCAGCGGCTGACGATCCCCGCATCGGCCCCGCCCCACGCCAGGGCGTCGACGACGACGACGGCGGCCGCCCACTCGACCGGCCGCCAGAACGGCACGATGTCGAGGACGGCGGGCGGCACCTGATCGGCGACGGGTTCGTCGGGTTCGTCCGGGCCCGCGAAGAGGACGGTGCCGAACAGGTCGCCGTGGACGAGCTGGGAGGGCACGGTCAGCGGCAGCCGGCGGCGCGCGAGCTCGGCGAACAGGTCGCCGCCGGTCTCGGCGTCCAGGGAGACCGCCCGCTCACCGAAGGCCATGCGGTCGGCGCGCGCGAGGATGTCGTCGCGGTCGTCGACGAACCGCGGGCGCGCGAGCTTGGCGGTGGCCCGGTGCAGGCGCAGCGAGACCGCGACGACGTCGTCGTGACGCGGGCGCACCTGGCCGGCGACGTCGTGGCAGGCCGCCCACCCCGACACCACCCGACGCCCGTCGGAGGCGCGCACCGGGCGCGCGAGGCGGATCCCGTCGACGCCGGCCGAGGCGAGCTCCTCGACGGTGGCCGCCGACCACGCGGCGAGAACCGTGTCCGACACCGGCCGCAGCAGGACCGCGTCGCAGGCCCAGGCCGGGCCGGGCAGGTGCGGACGCGGCCGTGGCTCCGCCTCGCGGACCCCGAACGCGGTACGCACGTGCAGGGGCGGACCCTCGGGCTCGCCGGCCGCGGCCGACGGCTGCACCCGGGTGTCCTGGGGCGGTGCGGCGGTCACGCTCCGCACGCTACCCCCGCACGGGTCGAGTCAGGCCGACGACGCGGCGGCGTGTCGAACCGTCGGAGTCACCACGCTCACCACACCCGGTAGGGCAGGAACTTGCCGCTCCAGGTCAGCTTGACCCGGTCGCCCTTGGGGTCGGGCTCGCGCTCGAACTCCAGCGAGAAGTCGATGGCGCTCATGATGCCGTCGCCGAACTCCTCGCGGATGAGCTCGTGCAGCGCGGACCCGTACACCTGCAGCGCCTCCTGCAGGCGGTAGGTGACGGGCTCGCTCGGGTCGAGGGCGGCCTCGCCGCGCACCGGCGGGGCGGACAGCGCTGCCACCGTCTCGTCGTCGAGACCGAGCACCCCGCCGATCTTCTGCGCCTGCTCGGCGTCGAGCGGCTGCTGACCCAGCAGCGCCGAGGTCGTCCACACCAGCGAGCGCCCGAGGGTGTCGGCCAGCTGCTGCCAGCTCATCCCCTTCGCGTCCTTGGCCGCGATCACCTCGCGGCCCGCCTCCAGCCGGTCGAGCCTGTCCGCCATGGGGTTCTCCTCGGTGTCAGCGGGCTGTGTTGTCGCGCCAAGGCGTCGCTGACCCGGCGCTCGTTCCTCGCGCCGTCTCAGCCGACACCGGCGCGTTCGGGGTCGGCCGGATTCTGCACGTGGCGTAGTACCCGGCTCAACCGGTCGAGCCACCAGGCCGCCCGGTCCGGGGGCGCGGCGTGCGCCGCGAGGCGCTCCGGGGAGACCGGCGGCGGGGCCGCCGGGACGGCGATCGCGCCGCCGACCGCGACGACGGCGTCGGCCGGCGCCACCGTGTCCGCGGCGAGCAGGCTCGTCGTCGCGAGCCCGCACGCGTGCGGCAGCTCCGGGAGCGCCCCGGCCAGGGCGAGCCCCGCGGCGAGCCCGACCGAGCTCTCGACCGCCGAGGACACCACGCACGGCAGCCCGATGGCCTCGGCGATCCGCAGCGACGCGGCGACCCCGCCCAGCGGTGCGACCTTGACGACGGCGACGTCGGCGGCCCCGGCCGCGACCACCCGCATCGGGTCCTCGGCGCGGCGGATCGACTCGTCCGCGGCGATCGCGACGTCGACCCGGCGCCGGACCGCGGCGAGCTCCTCCACCGTCGGGCAGGGCTGCTCGACGTACTCCAGCCCGCCCGCGGCCCGGTCGAGCGCGTGGATCGCGGCGACGGCGGCGTCGACGTCCCAGCCGGCGTTGGCGTCGACCCGGACCCGCCCGCCCGGCCCGAGGGCGTCCCGGACGGCCTCGACGCGGGCGAGGTCCTCGGCGGGGTCCTGACCCCGCTCCGCCACCTTGACCTTCGCGGTGCCCGCACCCGAGGCGGCGACGATCCGGTGGGCCTGCTCCGGCCCGACGGCGGGCACGGTCGCGTTGATCGGCACGCTCGCCCGCCGGGCGGCGGGCCACGGTGTCCCCAGCACGCCCGCCGATTCCAGCGCGCACCGCAGCCAGGGCGCGGCCTCGTCGTCGTCGTACTCGACGAAGGGGCAGAACTCGCCCCAGGGGCCGTCCTGGTCCGCGCGGCGCAGCAGCAGCGTCTCCCGGACGGTGATCCCGCGGAACCGGGTGCGCATCGGCAGCGCGACGACGGCGACGGCCAGGTCGGTCCCGTGCGGACCGGCGGCGACGGTCACGGCCACGCTGTCGGTCACCCTGCTTACCGTAGAGGCCGTGATCGCCGACCGCCGTGCCGTCGAGGTCGTCCCGACCGACGGCTCCGCCGCCGCGGCCCGCGCGCTGGGGGCTCGGCTCGTCGCCGCCGCGGCGGGGGAGGGCCCGGCCGTGCTGCCCACCGGACCGGACGACCCCGCCCCGCGTGCGGCGCTCACCGGACCGGTGGCGCGGGGCGTCGCCGCGGTGGTGACGACCTCGGGCTCCACCGGCGTGCCGAAGGCGGTGCTGCTCTCCGGGGCCGCCCTGGCCGCGTCGGCGGCCGCGACGGCGGCCCGCCTCGGCGGGGAGGGTCGGTGGCTGCTCGCGATGCCCGCGCACCACGTCGCCGGGGTCCAGGTCCTGCTGCGCTCGGCCCGCGCCGGGTCCCCGGCCGCGGTGATGGAGCTCGCGGCCGGGTTCCGGCCGGACGGGTTCGCCGCCGCCCTCGCGGACGCCGCGCGCGACGGCGACGGCCCGGTGAGCCGGACCTCGCTCGTCCCGACGCAGGTCCGGCGCCTGCTCGACGACGCAGGCGCCGGGCTCGCCGCGTTGCGCGGCCTGGACGCGGTGCTCGTCGGGGGCGCGGCGGCCGAGCCGGGGCTGCTCGCCCGGGCCCGGGAGGCCGGCGTCGCGGTGGTGACGACCTACGGGATGAGCGAGACCTGCGGGGGGTGCGTCTACGGCGGTGTGCCCCTCGACGGCGTCACCGTGGAGCTCGAGGACGCCGACGAGTCAGGGATCGGGCGGGTGGTGCTCGGCGGCGCGACGGTCGCCGAGGGCTACCGCGGGGCCGACGACACGGCCGTGGCCGACTTCCTGCCCGGCCGGCGGTTCCGCACGTCCGACCTCGGGCGGATCGCCGCCGACGGCCGGCTGGAGATCCTCGGCCGGGCCGACGACGTGATCGTCACCGGCGGCGAGAAGGTGGCGCCCGCCGCCGTCGAGCGCGCGCTGCTGGCGGTGACCGGGGTACGGGAGGCGTGCGTGGTCGGCGTGCCCGACGCGGCATGGGGCGCGCGGGTCGTCGCGGTCGTCGTCGGCGAGCGCGGGACGGCCCTCGACGCCGACGCGGTGCGCGTCGCGGTCGCACCGGGCCTCGGGCGGGCGGCTCCGCGGGAGGTCCGGGTGCTCGACGCGGTGCCCCTGCGCGGGATCGGCAAGCCCGACCGGGCGGGCGTCCGGGCGCTGTTCACCGGCTGAGCTCGTCCGGCGGCGAGACGAGCACCACGCGCCGGACATCCCGGCGTAACCGGGCCGTAGCCGGGCGCCGCCGGATGCGTGATCGGATGACCGTTCTGCCGTCCCGCCCCCGAGCCCGACGGGAGGTCCGCGTGCACCTGCTCCTCGTCAGCCCGGCGGAGACCGATCACGTCCTGCCCGGCCTCGCCCTGCTCGCCGCGCACCGCACCACGCTCACCCCCGTCACGGCCGCCGGGCTGCTGACCGCGCCCGACGACGTCGACGCGGTGCTGCTCGACGGCCGCACCAGGCCCCGCGCCGCGACCGAGCTCGCGCAGGCCCTGCGCCGCGCCCGGCCCGGCGTCCCCCGGCTCCTGGTGCTCGGGACCGACGCCGAGCTGCCGGCCGACGCCGGGGACGACGTCGACGGGCTGCTGCTCGCCGACGCCGGGCCGGCCGAGATCGAGCTGCGCCTCCGGCTCGCCGTCGCGCCGGCCGGGGGCCGCCCGTGCGCCCCGGCCCCGCCCGCCGCCGCGGCGCTCGGCGTCGGGGACCTCGTCGTCGACACCGCGGCCTTCTCCGCCCGCGTGGCCGACCGGCCGCTGCCGTTGGCGCGCCGGGAGTTCGAGCTGCTCAGCGAGCTCGTCGGGCACGCCGGCCGGCCGCTGTCGCGGCGCCACCTGCTCGCGACCGTCTGGGGCCCCGACTATGCGGGCAGCGCCCGCACCGTCGACGTGCACGTGAAGCAGTTGCGACGCGCCCTCGGCGTGGCCCATCGGGACATGATCCGGACGGTGCGCGGGACGGGGTACGTGCTCGTCA
>JAVXWR010000029.1:0-11433 GCA_032230725.1 Actinomycetota bacterium | reverse complement strand
GACCAGCAGACCCTGCGCAATTACCAGGAGGTCAAGAACGTGCTCGACAACCACGACCCGAAACCGTTCGGGTTCTTCGCCTGACGTCCGTCATCGCCACGGCGACCCCGGTCCCGCCGCGATCCGGTCCGCGGTTCCACCCGAACGGCGGGACCGAGGACCCGCTTTTCGATGCCGAGGTGGGCTGGTCGGCGCCGGAGGCCGGGATGACGCAGTTCCCACAACCCCTCGCCGCAAGCTGCTCGGCGATCTGCGTGGTGAGCTCGACGCGCTTCCGGTCGATGTGGACCGGGACGATCTCGCGACGTTCACGCGCATCCTCGACGCGTCCCTCGCTCTGGCGCCGACCGGGTGATCCGGCGGCCGGCCGTGACCCGACACGGCCGGCCGAGGTGCGCAGGCCGGCCACGGACGATCAGGCGTCCTCGACGAGCACCGCGTTCAGTGGGCGTCGGGGCGTCGGCGGGATGGTCGCCGCGTCGGTCGGCGACCATCCGACCCGTAGCGCGATGGCGGGGACGCGGTGGGCGCCGAGCGCGAGCCGTCGCACCCGCTCGCGGGTCTCGGGGACCTCGAAGGGCTGCGCGAACGGCGTGACCGCCAGCCCGAGAGCCGCGGCCTCCAGCAGCACCGCGCTCAGCGACTCGCCGGCCCGCACCAGCGAGACCGTGTCGTCGGAGGGCGCGGCGAGGAGCAGGACCAGCGATGCGTCGTGCTGGTCGGGCCGGGCCCGTGGATGGTCGAGGGTGCCGGGCGGCATCCAGCGCATCGCGACGTCGCCGTAGACGACGGCGGGCGTCCCAGGGCGGGAGCTCGCCGGGATCCCGTCACGAGCCCCCGCGAGGCGGTGGGTCCAGTGCTGGAGCTCGCCCGCGTAGTCGTCCCGGGCGAGCTGGACCTGGTCGGCTTCCCGGGCCGCCTCCAGGACCACGCGGCGGCTCTCCCCGACCAGCAGGTGGAGCGTGCCGCCTTCCGTTCGGGCCGCCTCGGCGAGCTGCTCGACGACGTCGGGGTCGACCTCGCGTGCGGCGAAGCGACGCCGGTCCGTGCGCCGGATCGGGATCGCGTCGAACCACCGCGCCGGGCGTACGTCGGAAGGGCCGCCAGGGAGGAGGCGAACCCGGGCGAGGGGATGCTCGGTGTCCCCGTCGTCGCCGTGACGCACCTCGACGGACCGCCCGACGGCGGCGAGGGCGACCCGCAGGTGGTGCAGCGAGCACCCGCAACCCAGGAGCATGCTGCGGGCCTGCCGATCGGTGGAGGGCAGTCGTCGAGTGTGATCGGCGCGCAGGTCGAGGACGTCCGCATCGACGTGAAGCCGCCAGCGCCAGGGCTGGGCGTTGTGCTCGGACGGGGCCCGCAGGGCGTGGGCGACGGCCTCCCTGAGCTCGTCCCGTCCACCACGCACGGAATCGCCGCCGGGCATCATCGGAGCTCCCGGACGGTGTCGGGTGTCGGCCTCGGAACCGGACATCCCGGCGCGCGTACTCACCGTCCCTCGAGTACGCGGCGCCTCGCCGCGTACTCCTCGGCGTCGATGTCACCTCGGGCGAAGCGGCTGTCGAGGACGTCCCGCGCGCCCGGGGTCTCCGGGCCCCGTGCGCTCGGAGGCCCGGGGCGGGACCACCGCAGCAGCGCGATCGCGCCCGCCAGCAGCAGCACCCAGAGGAGCAGCCCGGTCACGCCCATCACCGCGGGTCCCGACCAGCCACCGTCCCAGCCACCGAATCCATCGCCCCACATCACGCCGGCCTCCTCCGCGTCGTCCTTCACCGGGAAGCGTCGCTCCGGCCGGCCGTGGTTGCGCAGGGGCGAAGGGTCTCGATGACAGGGCCGGACGGACCTCTCCGAACGGCACGCGCGCGCCGGTGCCTCCACGAGGCCGTCGTCGACTGCGGCGTCGACCTCGGAGAACCCGCCGGTCCCCGATCACGGAAGTGAGCAGTCGATGCGCGGGACGGGAGACCAGGACAACCGGGCCTTCCGGTCCTGAGGTGGGGCGGTGGTGAGGGACGAGGCTAGGAAGCCAATCCACGAGAGGAGCCCGTCCATGTCCATCGACGTCGCCACCGACCACGCCGAGACCGCGCCGTCCCTGAAGGTGGTCCGGGAGCCCACCCGAGGAGGCGTCGTCGTCGGCATCGACGGCTCGGAGGGCAGTCGCGCCGCCCTCGAGTACGCCTGCGACGAGGCCGTGCTGCGCGGGCTCCCGGTCACCGCCGTCGTCGCCTGGACGTCCCCGGGCGTCTGTGTCACGCCCTACCCGCTGGTTCCCTCGGCCCACGACCTCCACAAGGCCGCGCTCGAGCTCGCCACCGAGCAGATCCGCACCGGCCTCGCGGCGCGGGCCGCACGTGGCGTCCCGACGCCGGACGTCGAGCTGGCGGCGGTGTCCGGGCCGGCGGGGATCGTCCTCGAGCGCCTCTCCGCCGACGCCGCGATGCTCGTCGTGGGCCATCGTGGACGCGGTGCGGTCACGAGCAGGTTCATCGGTTCGGTCGGCCTGAGCACGGTGGTCCACGCGAAGTGCACCGTGGTGGTGGTTCGTCCCCGGGCCGGCGAGCAGGCGCGCGCCGGCTGATCCACCGGCAACGCCGTGCCGGGTCACACCCGGCCGGGCCGTGTGGGCCGTCGTCGGGCCTGCCCGGGGCACGCGGCCTCCCGATCCGGGACCTGTGCCTCTGCTCGGCGACGCCTCGCCGTCCCACCCTGGGGGGACGCCGCACGAACGGGCGCGGCCGACCCCAGGGAGGACACCATGAGCAATCGGACCCGAACCGTGGTCTGCGGAATCGACGACTCGTCCGGAGCGCGTGCGGCGCTCGAGGAGGCGCTGCGCCTGGCTGCCCGTCGAGGCGACCGGGTGCGGGCGCTGCGGGTGTACGAGCCGCCCGAGATGTGGGAGGCCTGGAGCTACGGGCCGGCGGTGAGCATCCCGCTGCCGCGACCGGAGCTCGTCCATCGGGGCGAGCGCCATGCGGCCCAGGAGACGGTCGACGCGGTCGTCGACGGGCTGCGCGGGGAGTTGCCGATGATGCCCGAGGTCGAGGTCGACGCCATGGCGGGTCGTCCGGTCGAGGTGCTGGTCGAGGAGGCCGAGGGCGCCGAGGCGTTGGTGGTGGGTCACCGTGGGCGCGGGGCGTTCGGGAGCGTGATGATGGGATCGACGAGCCTGGGCTGCGTGCTGCACGCCCCGTGCCCGGTCACGGTCGTGCCGGCCCTGGTGCCTGCATGACCTGATCGGTCACGCAGGCGGGCGTGGTCACGCAGGCGGGCGTGGACGTCGGGGAGATCACCTCCCGCCTGTTGCTCACGGCCCTCCTGGAGCTTCCGACCCCCGCGCCCGACCGGGGGCCGCGAGCGTCGGTGACGGTCCCGGACGTCGCTCGTGTTCGACGGCGATCGTCGCCGCCCGCGCGGTCCCGGCGGGAGGGCCGACCGGGAGCCGGTACGGGGACTTGCGGCCCTGCTGTGGGGCTGCTCGAGAACGGAGGCTGGCCTCGTCGACGGAAGGACCGGACGACGGGGAGGCGAATCGGATGCCGGACCTGACCACGAAGGACGTGCTGATCGTGGGGGTGGACGAGTCCGCCCACGGGGACGCCGCCCTGCGCTACGCGCTCGAGGAGGCAGGGCGTCGCGGCGCCACGCTGCGCGTGGTGATCGCCTGTCACCCTCCGGAGATGTCGGCCTACTCCTACGCGATCTACCAGGTGTCGAACCCGAAGCAGGTCCGGACCGCCGCAGCCGCCGCCGTCGGACGGCGGGTCGAGGAGATCCGGTCGTCGCTGCCCGTTGCGGCCGCGGTCCAGGTGGAGGTGGTCGCGGAGAGTGGGTCACCGGTCTCCGTGCTCGTCGACGCCGCCCGCGACGCAGCTCTCCTCGTCGTCGGCCATCGAGGCCGGGGGGGACTGCGCAGCGCACTCCTCGGATCGGTAGGGCTCGGGGTGGTGCTGAACGCGCCCTGCCCGGTGACGGTCGTGCCCGCTGCGGTGCTCGACGGCGTGTCGGACGGCGTGCGGCGGTCGGTCTCCGAGGCGCCACCGCTCCCGCTGCCCGTCGGTCCCATCGCGTGAGTTCCCCCGCGACGGTCCGTGGGACCCACTGCTCGGTGCTGTGGTTCCTGGGCGACCGGGTCGGTTCGGCCGGATGACGGCCCGTCCGGCGCGGACCGCGCCGGATACGGCGGTGCTCGACGACGGCCGCGGGGGAGCGGTCTCCCGGCATCTGGTCGAGCCCGGAAGGTCACCGACCTGGCCATGGGGACCGCGTCGGTGCAGCCTGGCTGCGTCACACCTTTGGGCGGTGCCGGTACTGCCGTCGTGGGGCGGAGAACCTCTGCCCGGACTCGACCTACACCGGGTGGGACGCCGACGGCGGCTACGCCGACCACGTCGCCGCGCCCGCCGCGTTCGTCCACCGCCTGCCCGGCGGCTACTCCGACGTCGAGCTCGCTCCGTTGCTGTGCGCCGGGATCATCGGTTTCCGGGCGCTGCGACGCACCGGGCTCCCCGACGGTGGCAGCCTCGGGATGTACGGGTTCGGCGGCAGCGCTCACCTCGCCACCCGCGCCGACGCCCGCGAGTTCCTCGCCTTCGCGGCCCGCCACCACCTCGAGGTGACGACGATGCCGTACGCGCTCGAGGACGCCGGCCGGGCACTGGCCGACCTCGCCGCGGACCGGGTCAGCGGCGCTGCGGTCCTCCTGCCCTGACCTCGCACGCGCGGCCGTGGCCACGACGAGCAGTGCGATCGGCTCAGCCGACCGCGACCGGGGCCACGCCGGCCCACCGCACCGCGTCGTCGAGGTCATCGAAGCGGCGGACCTCCGGGTGCAGCAGCGTGGCCACGACACCCGCTGCCAGGTCGATGCCGCGGCCGTCGACGACGAGGGCCACCCGTTGGATGCGCGCGTGGTGGCCGGCGACGAAGCGCAGGTGCTCCAGCAGCCCGGAGACGTTCTCCCAACCGGGGAAGCTCCCGGCGTGCAGGACGAGCCCGGGCAGCTCGGCGTGGGTGGCCAGCCAGTCGTCCACCTCCGCGGCGATCCGGTGCACGTCCTCGCGGCGCAGCGGCTGGTCGACGTTCACGACGATGACGCCCTCGTCCCGGCGCAGACGCACGTCGGCCAGGAGGCCGGGCAGGTCGGCGAGCCAGCCCAGCGCGGCGTCGCGCTCGGCCATCCCGAAGACACGGACGTGGCCGGGGAGGAGGAACGTCGTCAGCCGCGTGGTGTCCCGGACCCAGGGCAGGTCGGAGACGACGGCGCAGCCCGCGAGGTGGCGCATCGCGGTGAAACCGAGGGTGACGTCCTCCCACATCGCCGCCGGGGTGAGACCGGTGAACGCCTCGTCCACGACGCACAGGATGCGCAGTCGACGGTGCTCGTGAACGGCGGCGTCGAGCATGGGCTCGACGACGTCCTCGTAGTCCTGCCGGGTGACGGTGCCGACGGCGCGGACGGCGTCGATGCCGGCCGGGACGTCGAGGTCATGTTCGATCACGTCCCTCAGTCCACTCGTCCGAGGGTGCCGGGGACACGGCCGAAGGCCCCGCCGCGACCGGGTCGACGGTCGGCAGTCGCCCGGGACCTGGCCGGACCGGGTCGATCCTGCGTCCGCTCCCGATCGCGAGAGCCGGCACCTGCGGGAACTCCGCGGGCCGGTGCGTGACGATCACCGCGGTGCGACCGCGGGTGGACTCCTCGATCTCCGCCGCGACCGCGGCGGCGGTGGCCGCGTCGAGGTGGGCGGTGGGTTCGCCGAGGGTGAGCACCGGGCGGTCGGCGAGCAGGACCCGGGCCATCGCGAGCCGCTGCCGCTCGCCTCCGGAGACGGCGCCGCCGTGCTCGCCCAGCGGGGTGTCCAGACCGTCCGGCAGCTCGGCGTACCAGGCGGTCAGCCGGGACCGGCGCAGGGCCTCGAGCAGGGCGTCGTCGGGGGCGCCGGGCCGTGCGAGACGGAGGTTCTCGCGCAGGGTGCTGTCGAACAGGTGCTCGGCCGGGCCGCACCAGCCCAGGTGAGCGCGGACGTCCTCCACACCCGCCGTCGCGGTGTCGACGCCGCCCAGCATCACGGATCCCCGAGCCACGGGCAGGGTACGCATCACGGCGGCGAGCACGGTGCTCTTCCCGGCGCCCGAGGGGCCGGTGAGCAGCATCCGCGAGCCGGGCATGAGCGCGAAGGACACCCCGCAGACGGCGTCGGTCACGGCCTCGGGCCAGCGCACCGCGAGGTCCTGCGCGGCGACCCCCGGGTCGACGGGGACCGGCCGCGGCCGGGCGGGATCCACGACCGCCGGCAGGCGCGATTCCAGGGCGGCCAGGCGTCGGGCCGAGGGGATGGCCTCGGCCACCCGGGTGGCGGCGTCCGGCAGCCCGGCGACCACCTCGGCCGCGGCGAGGGGGGTCAGGGCGAGGACCGCGAGGGCCGTCGGCGCGAGTGCCCCTGCCCCGAGAGCCGTGACACCGACCGCCGTCGATCCCGCCGTGGCGAGGCCCATCGCGAGGACGGCGAGCCCGCCACCCCACCCGGCGGCACCCGTCTGGTCGCGCTCGAGGCCGGCGAGGCGTCGGTCGAGGTCGGCGAGCCGGCGCCGACGCGCCTGGGCGGCACCGAGGATGAGGAGGTCGGCGGCCCCGTCGAGCAGTTCGACGACACCGGCGCTCAGCGCCGCGCGGGTGTCCGACGTGGCCCGCGCGGCCCGCCGTCCGGCCACGACGGCCAGGAGCGGCGCGACCACTCCGGCCACCAGCAGCCCGGCGGCCAGTACGGCTGCCGCCGCTGGTAGCAGGACGGCGAAGAGGCCGACGACGCCTGCGCCGGCGAGCAGTGCGGCGGCTCCTGGGACGAGACCGCGGGCGAGCACGTCCTGCTGCGCGTCGACGTCGCCGATGAGGCGGGCGAGCAGATCGCCGCGGCGCAGACGGGCGGTGAGCGCGGGCCCCTGCCGGACCAGAGCCCGCCAGATGTGCACCCGCAGATCGGCCCCGAGACGCAGCGCCGCGTCGTGGGTCGCCAGCCGCTCGAGGTAGCGCAGCACGCCCTTCGCCAGCCCGAACGCCCGCACCGCGACGATGGCGACCATCAGGGTCAGCATCGGCGGGCGCAGGGCGGCCGTCGAGATCAGCCACGCCGAGGTCGCGGTGAGCGCGAGGGCGCTACCGAGGGCGGCGGCGCCGAGCACGCTCGCGACGGTCAGGCGACCGACCTGACTCCGTACGGCGCCGGCCAGCCAGCGCCGCGGCCGGGGCGCGGCGGGGTCCAGGGAGGGCACAGCACGAGGCGGTGCGACCGGTCGGTCCCTGGGTCGGGGCGGCGTGACGCCCGGGTCGACGGGTGACGCGGAGGGCTCCGGCGATGCCGGCACCGTCGCCTCGACCACCGACCCGCCGGTGAGGGTTACCACGCGGTCGCAGGCGCCGAGCACGACGTCGCGGTGGCTGACGACGACCGCGCTGCGCCCAGTGAGCGCGCCCGGGAGGGCGGCGACGATCGCGGCTTCGGTCGCGGCGTCCACGCCCTCGGTCGGCTCGTCGAGCAGCAGCAGCGGGCGATCGAGCAGCAAGGCCCGCGCCAACGCCACGCGACGCTGCTGGCCGGTCGAGAGTCCCGCACCTCGTTCGCCCACCTCGGCGTCGGGGGGCAGGTCGAGCTCGGCGGCCCGGGCCGAGTCGGCGACCTCCTCGTCGGTGGCGCCGGGCCGCCCGAGACGGATGTTCTCCGCGACCGTGCCCGCGACCAGCACGGGCCGCTGGGGCACCCAGGCGATCCGCTCCCACCACGACGCCGGATCGAGCTGGGCGAGGTCCACGCCGCCGACGGTCACGCGCCCGCGGTCGGGTCGACGCAGCCCGAGCAGCACGTCGAGCAGGGTCGACTTGCCTGCGCCGCTGACTCCTCGCACACCGACGGTCTCGCCGGGGGCGATCCGCAGCCCCAGGCCGTCGAGGACCGGACCACCGCGACCGTCCACCCCGACGCGGTGGCAGCGCACCGTCATCCGCGAGGGATCCGGTGCCGGCCGAGGCGCGGGACCCGCCGTCGGAGCAGGGGTGTCGAGGACCGCGAACACCTCGTCGGCCGCCGTGAGTCCTTCCATGCTGTCGTGGAAGCGGGCGCCGACCGCGCGGAGCGGGAGGTAGATCTCGGGGGCGAGCATGATCGCGAGCAGGCCCGTGGCGAGGTCGAGGCGGCCCTCGACCAGACGCAGGCCGACCGAGACGGCAACGAGGGCCATCGACAGGCTGGCCAGCACCTCGAGCACGAGCGCGGAGAGGAACGCGACGCGCAGCGTCCGCATCGTCGTGCGGCGGTACTCGTCGGCGATGGTGCGCAGCCGGTCGGCCTGGCGACCCGCGCGCCCGAAGCGACCAGGACGTCGAGGCCTGCGACGACGTCCAGGAAGTGGTGGCCCAGGACCGCCAGCGCCCGCCAGCGGCGCCGGGTGTCGTCACGGGTGTGCAGACCCACGAGCGCCATGAACAGCGGGATCAACGGCACGGTGAGCGCGACGATCACTGCAGCGATCCAGTCCGCCGTCAGCAGCTACACCCCGACCAGCAGGGGCGCCGTCGTCGCGAGCAGCAGCGCGGGCAGATAGCGGCGGAGGTAGCCGTCGAGCGCGTCCACCCCGCGGGTGGCGAGGGTGCCCAGTTCTCCCGTGGAGGGCAGCCGCGGGTCGCGGGGACCGAGGCGCAGGGCGTGCTCGACGAGCTCCGAGCGGACCCGGGCGCTGGTGCGCACGGCCAGGGTCTCGGTCGCCCACGCGAGCACGGCCCGCCCGGCGACCACGACGACGAGGCCCCACAGCAGCGGGGCGAGGACCGCGAGTGTCTCGCGCTCGGTGAAGGCACGGGCGACGACCCGGGAGAGCAGATAGGCCTGCGCGACGACGAGACCGGCCGTGACGACGCCTGCGCCCGCCGTGAGCGTCACGAAAGCGCGGACGGGGCGGACCCGGCGCAGGAGCCGGGGGTCGAGCGGCTTCACGGCGTGCTCTCGACGGCCTCCCGGCCGGCGTCCGTGCGGGAGGCGGGGAGACCCGCGGCGGGTGGGATGTCGCTTCGGGTGATCCGGGCCCGGAACACCCAGTAGGTCCAGGCCTGGTAGGCGAGGACGACCGGCGTCATCACGACGGCCACCCAGGTCATGATGTGCAGCGTGTAGGGCGTGGATGCGGCGTTGATCGTGGTGAGCGTGCCGGCCGGGTCGAGCGTGGAGGGCAGGACGTTCGGGCGGTGCGCACCCACGCGGTCTGCATGCCGGCGACCAGCAGCGAGAGGCCGATGGTCAGGGGGACGAACAGGAAGTGGTAGACGGTGACGATCCCGAACTGCCACCGCGCCAGGTCCAGCTCCATCTCTCGCCCTCCGGTCAGGTTCACTCGCGTCGCGTGAAGCCGGGTGGCAGCGTGCCCCGGCCAGGGCACGCGCGATCAGGGTCGGAGGTCCCCCGGAAGGTCCCGGTTCGCCGGGTCTCCCGACGTAGGTGCGGCAGACGCCCGGTCCCGCTCGGCCAAGGCCGCGACGACGTCGGTGGCGGTGACGATGCCGACGACCACGCCGTCGTCCACCACGAGCGCCGCGTCCATCCCGCCGGCCAGGATGGCGCGGGCCGCGGTCGGCGCGTCGGCGCGGAGCGCGACGGTCGGTACCGGGCGTCGTGCCAACGGACCCACCCCACCCGCCACACCGTCGACCGCCGCGGCGACGAGATCGACGTCCACGAGCACACCGACACAGCGGCCACGGCTGACCACCGGCAGGTGCCGCATACCGGTGCGGCGCACGAGACGCAGCGCGTCCGCCACCGTCGTCGTGTCGTGGACCACCTGGACGGGGCGGCTCGGATCGACCGCGACCTCACGCTGGGTGTCTTCGACGCTCATCGTGCCTCCGCGGGACGGGGATCGACCTCTTCCGACCACCTCAGCGCGTGGCCGGCCCCGGGCGCCCGGGCCGAAGGTCCCCTCCGCAGGGGGCCCGGGGCCGGGCGGGACGCGGCCTGGTGGCCGGCCCCCTGCATCCCGGTCACCGAGAACCTCGCGCCATCGTCGCGGCTGGGAACCGGGGCCACGGAGCCCAGGCCTCGGGATTCGAGTGCAGAACGTCTTCGCGTTCCGACGTCCGACCGGATGGCCCGTCCGGGCAGGGTCGGGGGTCACGCGCGGGTGGTCCCGAGGGCCCTGGGCGGCAGGACCGGTCGGGGCGGACAGTCGGAGCCCTGGAGGTGGAGACCGTGGAACTGATGAGACCTGCGCCCGAGCCCCGGCCCTTGGGCCGGGCGGGTCATGCTGCACCCGTCGTGGTGGGAGCGTCCCCGGACGCCGACGCCGCCGTCGGATGGGCCCTGCGCCACGCCCGCCGCGCCGACCTCCCGGTGCATCTGGTCCGTGCTTACGACGCCGGCGAGCTCAGGCCGAACCGTGCGGCCTGCGCGCTCGGGGTGCCCGCCGCCGGCGTGCGCGACGTGCTCGCCCGGGCCGTGCTCACGCGGGCACGGCGCATCGCGCGGGAGGTCGGCTGGACGGCGGACGTCGACCCGTCCGTGGAGGTGGCCCCCGGCGATGCCGTGCAGGTCCTCGTCCACGCCGCGCGTGGGGCGTCGATGCTCGTCGTCGGGCACGGGGAGGGCGGGCTCGGGTCCCTCTGGGGACTCGGGTCGGTCGGCCTCGGCGCGCTCTGGCACGCGACCACGTCGGTCACCGTCGTCCGACCCGCTCCCGACGACGGCCCGGTCGTGGTCGGCGTCGACGGATCCTTCGATGCGACCGAAGCCCTGCGTCACGCCCTGACCGACGGCGCCGCGCGCGACGTCCGCACGGTCGTGGTCGCCGCTGGGATCGCCGCGCGCCCGGGGTGGCTGCAGGCCCACCTCGACACCGTCCTGCGGGAGGTCACCGAGGCGGGGACCACGCCGGGGTCGGTCGTCGTCGTCGCCGACGACGACCGGCCGGAGCGCGTGCTGCTCGACGCCGCGTCGCGCTACCGCGCGGCAGTGCTGATCGTCGGTCACCGCGGCCGGGGCCGGACGGCGTCGCTGGCCCTGGGCTCCGTCGGCCACGAGCTCGTCGTCGGCGCATCGGTACCGGTGACCGTGGTGCGACCGGTCCCCGCCTGACGGCGACGGCCTCCGTGTGCCGCCGTCGAGCGGGGTCCGCCGGGACCCTGTACCTGACTGCCGGATCCCTTCTGTCGCTCGTCGCGCCGTGGGGGCCCGCGTCAGCTGAAGGCGCTGACTCCGGTGATGTCACGTCCGACGATCAGGGTCTGGATGTGCTCGGTGCCCTCGTAGGTGTAGATCGCCTCGATGTCGGCCATGTGCCGCATCACGTGGTTGTCGAGCAGGATGCCGTTGCCGCCCAGGAGGTCTCGTGCATCGGCGATCACCTGGCGGGCCTTGAGGGTGTTGTTCATCTTGGCCAGGGCGGCGA
>JAVXWR010000026.1:0-2710 GCA_032230725.1 Actinomycetota bacterium | reverse complement strand
CCTGGTAGGCGTGGAAACACTCGATCCAGCCCTTGGCGTACTGCTCGGCCCCGGCCACCCAGTTCTCGGGCGAGGCGTCCCAGTAGTGCATGTGGGAATCGACGATGAAGTACTTCTCGCCATCTTTCTCGTACATGAGCGGTCCTCCTCGGCGCACGGCGCGTCGGCCGTACCTCGGTGGTGGTGGCAGTGATCGCGACGGTGGTCGCGGAAGGACTCCGGGCAGGTGGGTCGCCCGGCCACGGCCCGCGTCCTCGTGCACATGCCGCGGGAAACCTCCTGTGACAGTGGTGGCGGACACGTCCCTGGCGGCGACCCCCATCACACGGCGGAGTTCGGTTGCGCGCAAGAGTCAGCTTTCCGCCCGCTGCAAAAACGGACGAACCGAACAGTGGTCCATGCAGGCGTCTGCGCACCGCGGCTCGCGGGTAGGCGGTCGACATGCGCGTCGTGATCGCCGGAGGCCACGGAAAGATCGCTCTCGTCCTGGAGCGCCAGCTCGCCCAGCGGGGGGACGAGCCGGTGGCGCTCGTCCGCAACCCCGACCACGCCGAGGACGTCCGGGCCGCCGGCGCCGAACCCGTCACCGTCGACCTCGAGGGGATCGGGGCCGAGGAGCTCGCCGAGCACCTCCGGGGTGCCGACGCGGTCGTCTTCGCCGCGGGGGCGGGCCCGGGCAGCACCGCGGAGCGCAAGCGCACGGTCGACCGCGATGCCGCCCTCCTGCTCGCCGACGCCGCCGCGGCGGCGGGCGTCCGGCGCTACCTGCTCGTGTCGGCGATGGGCGCACAGGATGCACCACCGGAGACGGAGGACGACTCGATCTGGGGCGAGTACCTGCGCGCGAAGCGGGACGCGGAGCACGGTGTGCGGGACCGCACCGACCTCGACGCCACCGTCCTGCGGCCGGGCCGGCTCACCGACGAGCCCGCGACCGGCCGGGTGACGCTGGCCGAGGACCGGGTCGGGCACGAGGAGGTCACGCGGGAGGACGTCGCCGCGACCCTGGTCGCCCTCCTCGATGCGCCGGGCACCGCGGGCCGCACCCTCGAGCTGATCAACGGCACGGTCCCGTTGACGACCGCGATCGACGAGCTCCGCTAACCGGTCGCGACGAGGCCCTCCGCGATCAACCAGCGCCGGGCCACGTCGCGGGGGTCGCGCCCGTCGACCTCCACCTCGCGCACCATGCCCCGCATCGCGGCGCCGTCGAGCCGACACGTGACCTCGCCGAGCACGTCCGCCACCGCCGGGTGACCGTCGAGGACGCCGCGGCGCATCACCGGCGCGTAACCCCGGGGTCCGCCGGGCCCGACGAGCACACCGCGGACGTCGGGGAGCACGACGAGCCCGAGCGCGGGCACCCGCCCGGCGTCGCCGGGGACGAGCCCGGCGGTGCAGCGCCCGGTCGCGACGCCCGCGAGCACCGCGCCCGTGTCCAGTCCGACCACGGCGGGGGCGAACCCGTAGCCCGTCGTCAGGGCCACCGTGCCGGGCGCGGCGGCGGTGCCGGGGACGGCGTCGGCGGTCGCGCAGAGCGTCGTGGGCCGCGTCGCGGCGCCCGCCGCCAGTGCGGGCAGGTCGGGAGCCGTCCCGGGCCGGGTCACGACGACGTCGGCGCCGTCGAACGCGGTCGGGTCCAGCCAGGCGACGCCGCGGGGGGCGTCCAGGGCCCGCAGCTCCGCGAGCGACGGGGGCGACGGCGTGACGCGGCCGTCGGGTGCCGGCGTCCCGTCGGGGAGCGTGGTGCGCAGCGACGCCCACCCGGAGTCGACGTCGGCCTGCTGGGGCGAGGTGTGGACGTCGAGGGCGCCGACCTTGCCGCACTCGTCGTCCGCGTCGCCGCCCGCGGTCTGCACGGCGGCGATGGTGATCTGGCAGAGGAGCCGCAGCGGCGTCGTGGGCCCGCCGCCCACGACGTAGCTCGCGCCCCGCAGGTCGGCACGCTGGGCGAGCAGACCGCCCGCGACCTTCCACGATCCCGGCGCGGGGTTCCCGCACCCCGCGGTCAGGACCGCCAGGGCCACCAGCACCGCCGGGACGAGCGCGGGGACCGGCCGGAGCACGGCGGCATCATCGCAGTGCGCGCCGTCTACCCGATGAGCCCCTGTTCGCGCAGGAACGTCCGCGCCACCTCGTCCGGCGACCGCTTCCCGACCGAGATCCGGGCGTTGAGCTCCCGCATCACCTGGTCGGTCAGCATCGGGGCCAGCCGCTCGGACAGCAGCGCCAGGCGGGGGTCGCGGGAGAGCACGTCCGAGCGGACGGTCAGCGCCGCGTGGTAGGGCAGGAAGTAGCCCATGTCGTCGGTGAGCGTGTTGATCCGCAGCGCGTTGAGCCGGCCGTCGGTGGCGAAGACCTCGCCGAACACGCACGGCCGTCCGGCCGCGATCGCGGGGTAGATGTCCGCCAGGCCGATGGTGGTCAGGGCACCGTCGGGGAACTGGAAGCCGTAGGTGCCCAGGAGCCCGACCAAGCCGTCCTCGCGGCCGGTGAACTCCTGGTCGATGCACAGCGTGGCGTCCGGCGACCCGGACCGGGCGAGCCGGGCGAGGTCGGAGACGGTCCGCACGCCGAGCCGGTCGGCGTTCGCCGACTGCACGCCGATGGCGTAGGTGTTGTCGAACGGTGCCTGCCGGAGCCAGGAGATCCCGTTCGCGGCGTCGGCGTCGTGCACTGCGGTGAAGAGCTCGTCGGGGTCGGTCAGCCG
>JAVXWR010000015.1:0-4282 GCA_032230725.1 Actinomycetota bacterium | reverse complement strand
TCGGGCATCTGGTCGAGCACTGATCGGGCTGCCACGCAGAGCCGATCGACGTCGATCCCCCTGGATGGGCTCGGAGCGGCGACCAGCTCAGGTGCGGGAAGTGTCGTCACTTGTCTATCTCCAATGGCTTGTCGGCGCCCGGACAGGAGCCGGTGGGTTTGGGAGGGCCGTCAGCTCGAGGGCGCGTCGGTCAGCAACACGTCGGTCGGCGACGTAGCGAGGACGGCCAGGGCTGCGGCGTGGAGCGAGACCTCGACCTCCGAGGCGCGACCCTTCAGCGCCTCGGCGGCTTCGTCCGTGGTCAGCCCTCGGACTCGTGACACGAGCGTCTGGGCCCGTTGGATGTCGCGGTGCGTCTGCTGCTCGCGTGGGCTCGTGCGGGCCAAGTCTTCCCCAAGAATTCGACAGAGCTCTCGGCGTGATCGAGAGCAGGAGTCGACGGGGTCCCGGCCGGCACCGCTCACCCTCCCCGACTCACGCTGTGACGTCCACCCCGTACGGACGGTGATCGCGGTCTCTCCCTCGGCGGCGCGGGGTTGTCCCGGACAGGTCGGGCACGCGAGGGCAAGGGCCACATCCCGACACCCCGGTGACACATCCGCCTCGAGCGTGGCCCTTGCGGGAGCGCGACCGGGCTGTCAGACCCCGGAAGCGCCGTCGAGGGAGAGACCCGGTCTCCCACGCCACCACCGCTCCCCCGCCGCGAGCTCGTACCTGACGGGCTCTCCGCCCACGCCGACGGAGCCTCACAGAGACTTCACATCGGGCATTCGACGTCGTTGCAGGTCAGCGGCCCGAAACAGCGGCTCAGAAGCCCTACGCGGGAGCCTGCTCCCGCGCGCGGAGGTCCTTGCGCAGGATCTTGCCGGACCCCGACTTCGGGATCTCGTCGATGAACTCCACGACCCGCACCTTCTTGTGCGGCGCGATCCGCGAGGCCACGAAGGACATCACGTCGTCCTCGGAGATCTCGGCGCCCTGCTGCTTGACCACGAACGCCTTCGGGATCTCCTCGCCGTCGGAGTCCTTGACGCCGATGACGGCCGCGTCGGCGATCGAGTCGTTCGTGAGCAGGAGCGCCTCCAGCTCGGCCGGCGGCACCTGGTAGCCCTTGTACTTGATGAGCTCCTTGACGCGGTCGACGATGTGGAAGATCCCTTCGTCGGTCACCGTCGCGACGTCACCGGTGTGCAGGAAGCCGTCCTCGTCCAGCGTCGAGGCCGTCGCCTCGGCGTTGTTGAGGTACTCGCGCATGACGTTCGGGCCGCGCACCCACAGCTCCCCGCGGGAGCCCTCCTCGCCGGTCTCCGGGTCGACCAGCTTGCACTCGACGTTCGGCAGCGCGACGCCGATCGAGCCGAGGTCCATGTCGGGCCGGTCGTCGGGCATGCAGTGGCTCACCGGCGACAGCTCGGTCATCCCGTAGCCCTGCAGCACCGTGCAGTTCAGCCGCTTCCCCATGGCGTGGCCGAGGTCGGCGTCCAGCGCCGCGGCGCCCGAGAAGACGATGTCGACGCAGTCGATGTCGTACTCCTCGACCATCGGGTGCTTGGCCAGCGCGACCGCGATCGGCGGGGCCACGTAGACCCGGTCGACCCGGTACTCCGAGATGATGCGCAGGAACTCCGCGAGGTCGAACTTCGGCATCGTCACCACGGCCGCACGGGCGTGGATGCCCTGGTTCATCATGCAGGTCATGCCGTAGATGTGGAAGAAGGGGAGAACGGCCAGGATCTTCGACGAGGACGTGACGTGCGTTCCCATCGCCTGGACCTGCAGCAGGTTCGCCACGAGGTTGCGGTGGGTGAGCACGACGCCCTTGGCCCGCCCGGTGGTGCCCGAGGAGTAGGGCAGCGCCGCGACGTCGTCGCCGGTCACCGTGACCGAGGGACGCTCGGCGGTCGTCGTGACCAGGTCCGCGAGGGCGTTCTCGGGCATCGGCGTCGACGCCTCGTCGCGGGCGTCGTCGAGCAGGACCACCTCGGTGACGGCGAGGCCCTCCTCGCGCAGTGCGGCGCGGGCGCGGTCGAGGAACGCCGAGATCGTGACGAGGATCTTCGCCCCGGAGTCGCGCAGCTGGAAGGCGAGCTCGTCGGGGGTGTAGAGCGCGTTGACCGTCGAGACGGCGACGCCGGCGGCGAGCCCGCCGTGGAAGACCACCGGGTAGTACGGGTTGTTCGGCGCGAACAGGGCGATGACGTCGCCCTTGCCCAGCCCGCGCTCACCGAGCGCCGCGGCGAAGCGGTCAACGCCGTGCGCCAGCTCGCCGAAGGTCATCTGCGCCCCGCTGGGCCCGTCGATCACGGCGACGGAGTCGGCGTGGTCCGCGAGGTCGGAGAACAGGAACTCGGGCAGCCCGACGTCGGGGATGTCGAGGTCGTCGAACGGACTGCGCACGATCATGGACGGCACTCCTCGATGAGCCGGGGCGCCGGGCTGATCCGGCCACCAGCGCGGTGGATCAGGCCAACCTACCGGCCCGTACCCGGCCCGGCATGCGGTGAGCCGTGCCGGTCCCGCCCGGACGACGGAGCGGTCAGCCCTCGTCGGAACCGGACACCAGGTGCGCGAACGCCCGCAGGTTCGCCAGCGACTCCCCGCGCGACTCCCGCCAGGCCCACTCGCGGCGGATCGACGACGCGAAGCCCAGCTCGAGGAGGGTGTTGAAGTCGCCGTCGGCGGCGTCGAGGACCTGGCCGAGCACGCGGTCGAGCTCGTCGTCGGTGACGGCGTGCAGCGCGACCCGCCCGACGAGGTGGATGTCGCCCATGTCGTCGAGCGTGTAGTGCACGCCGTAGAGCCGAGAGTTGCGCTGCAGCAGCCAGCGGTAGACGCCCTCGTGGTTCTCGTCCGGGCGCCGGCAGACGAACGCCTCGACCAGCAGGGCGTGCGGGGTGAGCACCAGCCAGCAGTTGGTCTGCAGCTTCTTCGTGCCGGGCAGCGTCACGAAGAACGAGCCCTCGTCGCGGCGCTCGTAGGTCAACTCGCGCTCGTCGAGGGCCGCGACGATCACGTCGTCGAGGCCGGCGAGGTCGCTCACACCGCCACCCCCTGCAGCGCCGCCCCGCCGCGCCGGGCGGCCGCGGCCTCCGCGTAGGTCGCCAGGAGCGCGTCGGCCGTGCGGTCCCACGAGAACAGCGTCGCGTGCTCGACGGCGCCGGCCGCGAGCCGGCCCCGCAGCTGGCGGTCCAGCGCCGCGCGCTCCAGGGCGTCCGCCCACGACGACGCGGCGTGGTCGCCGACGAGCAGGCCGGACCGGCCGTCCGCCACCGCGACCGGCAGGCCCCCGACGGCGGCCGCCACCACCGGCGTCCCGCACGCCTGCGCCTCGAGCGCGACGAGGCCGAAGGACTCCGAGTGGCTGGGGACGGCGACGACGTCGGCCGCGCGGTAGACCTCGGCGAGCGCCGCACCCGAGCGCGGCGCGAGGAAGCGCACGACGTCGGCGATGCCGAGGTCCGCGGCGAGCCCGGCGAGGGCACGCGGGCGGTCGAGGCCCGACCCGGACGGGCCCCCGACGACGAGGACCCGCAGCCGGGCCCGCAGCTCCGGACGCCGGGCGATCATCTCGGCGGCCGCGCGCAGCAGCACGTCGGGGGCCTTGAGCGGCTGGATGCGACCCACGAAGGCGAGCACGACGTCGTCGCGTCCGATCCCGAGGCCTGCCTCGCGGCCCAGCCGGGTGCGGGCGAGGTCCCGGTCGAGGCCGGGGGTGAAGGTCTCGAGGTCGACGCCGGGCGCCACGGTCCGCACGGCGTCCGGATCCGCCCCGTACTCCGCGACGAGCGCCTCGGCCTCGGCCGGCGTCGAGGCCACGAGCCGGTCGGCCACGGCCACCACCTGCTCCTCGCCGACCACGCGGGCCAGCGGCTCTGGGCGGTCACCCGCGGCGAGCGACGCGTTCTTCACCGTGGCCAGCGTGTGCGCGGTGTGCACGAGCGGGACGCCCCAGCGGTCGCGGACCAGCCACCCGACCTGGCCGGAGAGCCAGTAGTGGCTGTGCACGACGTCGAACCAGCCGGGCTCCTGCGCGGCCTCGTCGCGCAGCACGCCCGCCGTGAACGCGCACAGCTGGCTGGGCAGGTCCTCCTTGCCGAGGCCGCCGAACGGGCCCGCGACGACGTGGTGGACGAGGACCCCCGGCGCGAGCTCGGCGACCGGGGGCAGGTCCGACGACGTCTGACGGGTGAAGATCTCGACCTCGACGCCGCGGCGCGCCATCTCGAGGGCGGTCTGGACGACGTAGACGTTCATCCCGCCCGCGTCGCCGGTACCCGGCTGC
>JAVXWR010000835.1:0-2717 GCA_032230725.1 Actinomycetota bacterium | reverse complement strand
CCGACCCGCCGATGCCCCCGCGGATCGCCCGGGCCCGCGACCTGGTGCGCAGCGCCTGACCGTCCTGCTCACGACGCAGCGGGCTCCGGGAGCCACGAGCCGTGGAACCCGGTCGGCACCCCGCGGGGCAGGGTGACGGCGGCCACCGCGCGGGTCACGTCGCTGGCGTCGAGGACGAGCAGGCGGGACCCCGAACCGTCGGCCCGGGTCGTGATCGACAGCAGCCAGCCCTCGTCCTCGGCGCGGTCCGGGTGCGGCGAGGGGACGAACACCGCCTCGCCGGCCTTGACGTCCGGGCCCAGCTCGTGGGCCGTGGTGTTCCCCGTGTCCAGGTCCAGCCGCACGATCGCGTTGGCCCGGTCGGTGGAGGTCACGGCGTAGCGGTAGCGCGCCGCGCGCCCGACCCGCGCCGGGTCGACCGTAGGGAACTCCACCGGGCGGTCGTGCAGGGGGGTCTCGACGACGGCGCCGGTGGCCGGGTCGAGCGTCCAGCGATGCATCCGGGAGACGCCGAGCGCCGCGGCCTCGCCGGCCGGATCCGCCCCCGCCGCTCCCGACGCCGCCCGGCGCCGTCGCCCGGACCACGACGCCGCCATGGCCGCGGCGGTGTAGCGGGCCCCGTCGAGCACGATCCGGACCCGGCCATCTTCTGGCGACACGGTCTCGTGGGCGGTGCCGACGTGGAAGACGTAGCAGGGGTCGATCTCGAACCAGCGCACCGTCGCCGTCGGGTCGTCGTGGCGCATGATGCCGAGACGCGCGCCGTAGGACTCGTCCCAGCCGAAGGGGAAACCGGTCACCATCCGGCGCAGCGAGAACGTCAGCGGCAGGTCCAGCCAGACCACGTGTCGCGCGGTGACCGCCGCGTCGTGCATCAGCGTCGGGCGCCGGACCTTCACGCGGCGGCTGACGACGAGCTCGCCCGCGGCGGAGACCCGGTGGTAGGTGAGGTAGGGCGGGACCGGCGAGTAGCCGTAGAAGTGCAGCTCGCCGGTCTCCGGGTCGGTCTTCGGGTGTGCGGTCATCGCGGTGTGCAGCCGGCCCCCGAAGTCGCAGGGCCCGACGGTCCCGAGCTCGCGGTCGACCTCGTAGGGCAGGCCCTGCTCGACCAGGGCGAGCAGCCGCCCGCCGTGCTCGATGACGTGGGTGTTGGCCGGGACGGCGGTGAGGTCGACCCCGCGCCAGGTGAGGAACCGGCGCCCGGCCAGGGCCCCGGTGCGGACCCACCGGTTGCGGTACCAGTGGGCGCGTCCGCCCTGCAGGCGCACGCCGTGGAGCATCCCGTGGCCCCGGAACCAGTGGCCGGGGTCGTCGCCGGGCAGCGGGTTCGGGCCGTTGCGCACGTAGCGGCCGTCGAGCTCGGGCGGGAGGGTGCCCTCGACGGGCAGGTCCACGGCGTCGATCTCGTCGGCCACGGGCGCGTAGTGCCCCGTGAGGTGGGTCGGGCGGGTGTCCTCGGCGGCGCTCAGGGCGGTCCTTCCGGCGTCTGCGGGTCGAGGACCAGCGTGCGCCGCAGGGGCCCGGTCCGCGCGCCGGGGCGAGGGGCACGTCAGGCAGGTTCCGGGTCCTTCGCAGCTGCGTGGTGTGCCCTTCGACGTCGGGTGGCGGGCGGCCGGGACGGCGAGCCCGGGACGGCGAGCGGGGCGAGGGGCACGTCAGGCAGGTGCTGGGGCCGCCGGAGGTGCGTGGTGCGCCCCTGGCCGTCGATCCGGTGGGGTCAGTCCTGCTGGGCGCCGAGGGAGATCCCCCGCGACGTGAGCCACGGCAGCGGGTTGATCTTGGTGCCGCCCGGCGTCCACACCTCGAAGTGCAGGTGGGGTCCGGTGGACTCGCCGCGGTTGCCGATCTCGGCGATCTGCTCGCCCGCGCGCACCTGCTGGCCCTCGCTGACGTAGGACCGGTTGACGTGGCCGTAGACGTTGATCGTGCCGTCGGCGAGCTGGACCCGGACCCACATCCCGAACCCGCTCGCCGGCCCGGACTCGATGACGGTCCCGTCGGTCACCGAGACGATCGGGGTGCCGATGGCGTTCGCGATGTCCACGCCCTTGTGGGACGTGCCCCACCGGGCACCGAAGCCCGAGGTGAAGCGGCCCTGCGCGGGCAGCACGAACTTCGGGGCGCGGGCGGCGGCCTCCCGGGCGGCGGCCGCGTCGGCGACCTTGCGCGCCTTCGCCAGCGACGCGGCGTGCGGGGCCGGCCGGTCGGACCCGGGGGCGACGGCGAGGACACCGGTCGTGGCGGCGTCGAGCGCGTCGTACGCGGGGGCGGCCGTGCCGGCCGAGGTCAGGGCCAGATCGGCCCGCGTCTCGCCGGTCGGGGCGTCCGCGTCGGTGGTGAGGGCGTGGCCCGCGGTGGCGATCGCGCCGGCCGCGACGGCGGTGACGGCCAGGCGGCCGGTCAGGGCCGCGTGGCCGCGGCGGCGTCCGTCGTGGCCTCCGGAACCGGGGCGCGACGGGCCGGGGTGCGAGCGGCCGGGGTGCGAGCGGCCGGGGTGGAGGTCCGCGGGCGGCCGGGACGGCAACGCCGGTGCAGGACCGGAGCCGCCGACGAGGGCGGCGGTCCGGCCCCAGGCCGCGGGGGTCGCGCCGGGCGCGCCCGCGAGGGCGGGCACACCGCCGGCGAGCAGACCGAGGCCGGCGGCGCCGAATCGGGGAGCGCCGAATCGGGACGGGGTGGTTGCGGGCGGGGTCGGGCGGGGGGAGCTGTGACGCGCC
>JAVXWR010000819.1:0-2852 GCA_032230725.1 Actinomycetota bacterium | reverse complement strand
GGCCGGTCAGGGCGCTGCTGGGCAGAAGGCCGCCGGCCCCGAAGCCGCCGGGCCGAAGGCCGGCGCGAAGGCGGTCGGCGCGAAGGTGGCCGGTCACAAGGCCGCGCCAGGCGCTGCTCACCGCGCTGCGGCTCCGGCCGCCCGCCCCGCCACGGCCCCGGGCCGCTAGGACCGCAGGTCCGCCCGCGGGCCGGCTCGTCAGGAGCACACCACGCACCTTTCGGGTCGGCCCGACCTGCGTGGTGTGCCCGTCGCCGGCGGAGGCCCGGCCGCCCGCGGCCGGTCTCGTGATCACGGGCACGCCACGCATCTCGCAGCCCGATCCGTCCTGCGTGGTGTGCCCTTCGATAGCGGGGGCCGGCCAGAGCCGAGCCGGTCTCGTGATCACGGGCACGCCGCGCATCTCGCAGGCCGATCCGTCCTGCGTGGTGTGCCCGAGCGTGACGGACCTCGCACAACTACTAGGTACCCGGGGTAACACAAACCACCCGTCCCGTGGAACACTCGTACCGTGGGATGGCGTGGGGGCTCCGGCGGCATGGACGATCGACCGTCTGGCCTCTCATGCTGGGATGACCGTCCGAAACGTTCGGGCCCATGCGGCCCGCGGGTTGCTCCCTCCGCCGCACATGCAGGGGCGCACCGGGTTCTACGGCACCGAGCACCTCGCGCGGCTCGAACTGATCACCCACCTGCAGTCCGAGGGCTTCTCGCTCGCCGCGATCGAGCGGCTCGTGGACGCCACACCGAGCCAGACCGCCGAGCGCGCGCTCTCGCAGTACCTCGACATGCTGATGCCCTGGCAGGCCGAGCCGCCGGTGGACCTGGCCCGCGACGAGTTCACCTCGTGGGTGGGCGTCGAGCCGGCGCACTACGACATGCTCGTCGGGGCGGGCCTGATCGAGGACCTCGGCGCCGGGGCGATCCGGGTGCACAGCCCCGGGATGGTGCGGGCCGGCGCGGAGGCGGTCCGCCTCGGGATGCCGCTGGACGCGTTGCTCGGCACGCGGCGGATGGTGCTCGAGCACGTCACGGAGGTCGCGGAGACCTTCGTCGACCTCTTCCGTCGGACCGTGTGGCAGGACTTCGTCGCGGCGGGCCTGCCGCCCGACCGGTTCGAGGAGATCCGCGACGTGGTGGCCAAGCTGCAGCCCGTCGCGGCGCAGACGGTGATGTCGGCCTTCCGCGAGACGATGCCGCGGGCGGTCGGCGATCTCGTCCGCGAGGCTTCCCGGGTCCTCGGGGACGACGAGGCTCCGGATCGTTCATGACATCCCGAGATGTCATATGACATCGTCGAATGTTTTGATGTGACGAAGATCGGTCAATCCGGAGGCACGCGCTCACCCGTTCGGTCGGGTTCAGCGCTGTCCCCGGTAACGAAGCGGAGGCGACTGTGAACGAGTCCTCGACCGGACTACCCCGCTCGGTCCAGCGGTTGCGCGCGGCCGCGTCCCGCTTCACGACGCCGCTGCTCCCCGACGACTACCTGACGTTGCTCAACCCGCTGTGGTCCGCGCGGGAGCTGCGCGGCAAGATCGTCAAGGTCGTGCCCGAGACGGACGACGCGGCCACGCTGGTCATCAAGCCCGGCTGGGGCTGGTCCTTCGACCACCAGCCCGGCCAGTACGTGGGCATCGCGGTCCAGGTCGACGGTCGCTTCCACTGGCGCTCGTACTCGCTGACCTCGCCGCCGAAGCGCGACGCCGGCCACCTCTCGGTCACCATCAAGGCGCAGCCGGAGGGCTTCCTCTCCCAGCACCTGGTGCGGGGCGTCGCGCCCGGCACGATCGTCCGGCTGGCCCCGCCGCAGGGCGACTTCGTCCTCCCCGAACCGCCGCCGAAGAAGATTCTCTTCCTCACCGCGGGCAGTGGGGTCACGCCGATCATGGCGTTCCTCCGGACGCTCGACCGACGCCGGACGATGCCGGACGTCGTCGTCGTGCACTCCGCGCCCGACCCCGAGCACTTCCTGTTCTCCGACGAGCTGGCCGACCTCGACCAGCGGTACGGCTCGGTGAGCGTGACCCGCCGGCACACCACCGAGGAAGGGCACCTCGACCTGCACGACCTCTCGGAGGTCTGTCCGGACTGGACCGAGCGCGAGGCGTGGGTCTGTGGTCCGAACGCGATGCTCGACGAGGCCGAGGAGGTCTGGGAGGCCGAGGGCGGCACCGTCACGTTCTCCCAGTCGGAGACCGAGGTCGAGGTCGACGGCGCGACGACGCTGCTCGAGGGCGGCGAGCAGGCGGGCCTGCAGCTGCCGTTCGGCTGCCGCATGGGCATCTGCCACACCTGCGTCGTGCCGTTGCGCTCCGGCACGGTGCGCGACCTGCGCGACGGCACCGAGCACCGCGCGGACGGCTCCGGCGGCCAGAGCTGGGACGCCGTCAAGATCCAGACATGCATCACGGCGGCCGCAGGCGACTGCGTCGTCGACGCCTGAGACCAGAGACAACCACCGCAGCCGCACGCAACGATAGGAGTCTCCGTGGCCATTCGGGACGTGAAGGAGTTCGCCCACCTCAGCCAGGAGGACGTCGAGGCGCTGGGCCGGGAGTTCGACCAGATCCGGTCCGACATCGAGGAGTCGCGGGGCGACGACGACGCCGCCTACATCCGCCGGCTCATCACCGTGCAGCGCCGCCTCAACGTCGCCGCCCGCGTGATGATGTTCGGCAGCAACCGCCGTGAGCTGTGGTGGGCCGGTGCCCTCACGCTCGGAGTGGCCAAGATCCTCGAGAACATGGAGATCGGCCACAACGTCATGCACGGCGAGTGGGACTGGATGAACGATCCGGAGATCCACTCGTCGACGTGGGAGTGGGACAACGTCTGCCCCGCCGACCAGT
>JAVXWR010000817.1:0-12368 GCA_032230725.1 Actinomycetota bacterium | reverse complement strand
CCCGGCCGCCGAGCACGACGTCCTGCCCATCGCGCTGCACCCGGCCATGACCGTCACCGGGCGCGCCGAGGACGTGCCGCGGCTGGCGGGGGCGTGCGTCGGGGTGACCGCGGGCGAGTCCGGGAGCGAGGACGCCGAGGCGGCGTGGCTGGTCGGCGAGGCCCTCGTCGTCGAGATCGGTGCGGAGCCGGTGCGCGTCCCCGAGGAGCTGCGCCCGCTCTACCACGCAGCCCTCGCCCACGGGGCGAACCACCTGATCACCCTCGTCCGCGAGGCCGCCGACATCCTGACGAACGCGGGCATCGAGCCGGCCGAGCGCGTGCTCGCCCCGCTCCTCTCCGCTGCGCTGGACAACGCCCTGCGTCTCGGTGACCGGGCGCTGACGGGGCCGGTCGTGCGCGGCGACGCCGGCACCGTCGCGACCCACCTGCGTGCCCTCGACCGCCGGGCGCCCGCGCAGGCCGAGCTCTACCGGGCCCTCGCCCGCCGGACCGCCGAGCGTGCCCTCGACCGCGGGCTCATCGGACCCGAGGACTCCACGAACATCGTCCACGCCCTCGAGAGGCCCACCTCGTGACCCGCCCCTCCAGCCTGCGCACGCACGACATGGCCGGGCGTGCCCGGCCCCGCTACTCGCAGGAGGCGCTGACCGTCCACACCGACCCGACCGGTCTGCGCCGCGTGACGAAGGCGCTGCGCGGCGCCGGACGGCGGGTGAACCTCGTCCCGACCATGGGCGCCCTGCACGACGGCCACCGGGAGCTGATGCGGCGCGCCCGCGGGATCCCCGGGTCGACGACGGTCGTGTCGATCTTCGTGAACCCGCGGCAGTTCGGGCCCGAGGAGGACTTCGACCGCTACCCGCGCGCCTTCGAGGCCGACCTCGAGATGTGCCGCGAGGAGGGTGTCGAGCTGGCCTTCGCCCCCGACGTCGAGGACATGTACCCGCCGGGCTTCGCCACCTCGATCGACCCGGGCCCGCTGGGCGCCGAGCTCGAGGGCGCGGTCCGCCCGGGGCACTTCGCCGGGATGCTCACCGTGGTGAACAAGCTGTTCGCCATCGTCGTGCCCGACGTCGCGTTCTTCGGCGAGAAGGACTACCAGCAGCTGACGCTGATCCGCCGGATGGTGCGCGACCTGGACATCGACGTGCACCTGGTCGGCGTCCCGACCGTCCGCGAGGACGACGGGCTCGCCCGCTCCTCGCGCAACGCCTACCTCGACGACGACGCGCGCCGGGCGGCGGTCGCGATCTCGGCGGCCCTGTCGGCCGGCCAGTACGCGGGGGAGCAGGGTCCGGGGGCGGTGCTCGACGCGGCCCGTGCGGTCCTCGACGCCGAGCCGGCGCTGGACGTCGACTACGTCGAGCTGCGCGACCCCGATCTCGGCCCGACCCCGGAGATCGGACCGGCCCGCCTGCTGATCGCCGCCCGCGCCGGGACGACCCACCTGATCGACAACGCGGCCGTGTCCGTCGTGAGGAGAGTCTGATGCTGCGCACGATGCTCAAGTCGAAGATCCACCGCGCGACGGTGACGGACGCGAACCTGCACTACGTCGGCTCGGTGACCGTGGACACCGACCTCATGGCGGCCGCGGACCTGCTGCCCGGTGAGCAGGTCGCGATCGTCGACGTCACCAACGGCGCGCGCCTCGAGACCTACGTCATCGAGGGCGACGCCGGGAGCGGCGTCATCGGGATCAACGGCGCCGCGGCGCACCTGGTGCACCCCGGCGACCTGGTCATCCTCATCGCTTACGGGCAGATGGACGACGCCGAGGCGCGCGAGTTCGCGCCGCGGGTCGTGTTCGTCGACGAGCAGAACCGGGTGCTCGACGAGTCCACGGACCCGGCCCGAGTTCCCGACGAGGTCCCGGCCTCCTCGCTCCTCGTGCCCGGCACCCGGGCGCGAGCCGCGCTGAACTAGGAGCCGGTCGGAGGTGCTGCTCTGCATCGACGTCGGCAACACCCAGACCGCGCTGGCGCTCTACCCGAGCCCGCCCGACGACGAGGTCGCGGCTGCGGCGTGGCCGGAGGCCCGGTGGACCGCGCGCGTCCACACCGAGCGGCGTGCCGCCGCCGACGAGCTCGCGCTCACGGTCCGGGGGATGCTCGGACCGCTCCTGGCCGAGGTCGACGGGGTGGCGGCGCTCTCGACGGTGCCCGCACTGCTGCGCGAGCTCCGGGGGATGCTCGACAAGCACTTCGCCGGGGTGGCGCACGTGCTCGTCGAGCCGGGCGTGCGCACGGGCGTGCCGCTGCTCGTCGACAACCCCAAGGAGGTCGGCGCCGACCGCGTGGTGCAGGCACTGGCGGCCCACGAGCAGGTCGGCGGCCCGTGCGTGGTCGTCGTGTTCGGGACCTCGACCACGGTGGACGCGGTCTCGGCCTCCGGGGAGTTCCTCGGCGGCGCGATCGCGGCCGGGGTGGCGGTGTCGGCCGAGGCGCTGGCGGCGCGGGCCGCGGGGCTGCGTCCGGTGGAGCTCGTGGCGCCGCGGTCGACCCTCGGCCGCTCGACCGTGGAGAGCATGCAGGCCGGGCTGGTGATCGGGGCGGCGGCGATGGTCGACGGGCTCGTGGCGCGGTTGTCCGACGAGATCGCGGCGAAGGACGGCCAGGGTCGGCGACCGGTCGCGGTGGTGGCCTCGGGTGGGCTCGCCCCGGTGGTGGCGCCGTCGTGCACCACGGTCACCCACGAGATCCCCGACCTCACCCTCCAGGGCCTCCGGACCGTCTTCGTCCGGGTGCGGGCGGCGGCGCGCTCCCGGGAGGAACGCCGGCGCGGGGCCCGGCGGTAGGGCCGCCCCGCCGGAGCGAGCGGGCCGTTCGCTGTGTCTGCGCGCGCGAGACTGCCGTTCGCTCCAGCCGGGGCGACGGCGGGGGAGGGGTTCAGGCGTCGGGCTGGCCGAGCTCGGCGTGGCGGGGGTCGCTGACCGGCAGCACGTGGCGCAGCCGCTCGACGATCTCGATGTCCCGGCGGCCCCCGGGGGTGCGGGCGAGCGCCCACAGCGCCGCGGTGTCCCCCCGGCGCAGCACGGCCGAGCGGACCCCGACGTCGAGCTCGTCGCGCAGGGCGCGGACACCCGGGGCGTCGGAGGTCGGGAGGAGCTCGCCGCGGGCGATCAGTTCCGCGTCGGGGAGGCGGCCCGCCCGGACGGCGTCGCGCACCATCAGGAAGTCCGCGTCCACCCGCGCCTCCAGCCGGTACGGCCCGGTGCGCACGACGCCGGTGCCGTTCGGCGCGCTGTCGAGCAGCGCACGCAGCCGGTGCATCTCCGCGCGCACGGTGACGGCGTTTGTTCTGGGTCACAGGTGGGCGCACGTCGTGCGTCACACGAGGCAGTACGGGACCCCGTGCTGCCCGTCCCGACAAGGGGAGGACCAGGGATGGCCACGTATGCGGCCCCGGGCACCGACGGCTCGGTCGTCAGCTTCAAGCCCCGTTATGACCACTTCATCGGCGGCGAGTACGTCGCCCCGGCCAAGGGCCAGTACTTCGAGAACCCGACCCCGATCACCGGCGAGACCTTCACCGAGGTCGCCCGCGGGACCGCCGAGGACGTCGAGAAGGCCCTCGACGCGGCCGAGGCCGCCGCTCCGGCCTGGGGCAAGACCTCGGTCACCGAGCGCTCCAACCTCCTGATCAAGATCGCGGACCGGGTCGAGGCCAACCTCGAGAAGATCGCCATCGCGGAGAGCTGGGAGAACGGCAAGGCCTGTCGCGAGACGCTGGCCGCCGACATCCCCCTCGCGGTCGACCACCTGCGCTACTTCGCGGGTGCACTGCGCGCGCAGGAAGGTGGCCTGTCGCAGATCGACGAGGACACCGTCGCGTACCACTTCCACGAGCCGCTGGGCGTGGTCGGCCAGATCATCCCGTGGAACTTCCCGATCCTCATGGCGATCTGGAAGCTCGCTCCGGCCCTCGCCGCGGGCAACGCGGTCATCCTCAAGCCGGCCGAGCAGACCCCGGCCTCGATCCACGTCCTGCTCGAGACGATCGCCGACCTGCTCCCGGCCGGCATCCTCAACGTCGTCAACGGCTTCGGGGTCGAGGCGGGCAAGCCGCTCGCCTCGTCGAACCGCATCCGCAAGATCGCCTTCACCGGCGAGACGACCACCGGGCGCCTGATCTCGCAGTACGCCTCCGAGAACCTCATCCCGGTGACGCTCGAGCTCGGCGGCAAGAGCCCGAACATCTTCTTCGACGACGTGTTCGCCGCGCAGGACGCGTTCTCGGACAAGGCCCTCGAGGGCTTCGCGATGTTCGCGCTCAACCAGGGCGAGGTCTGCACCTGCCCGTCGCGCGCGCTCGTCCAGGGCGGCATCTACGACGACTTCCTCTCGCAGGCCGTCAATCGGACCGAGCAGGTCAAGATGGGCAACCCGCTCGACACCGAGACGATGATGGGGGCGCAGGCCTCGAACGACCAGTACGAGAAGATCCTCTCCTACATCGACATCGGCCGCCAGGAGGGCGCGAAGATCCTCACCGGCGGCGAGAAGGCCGACCTGGGCGGGAACCTCTCGGGTGGCTACTACGTCCAGCCGACCATCTTCGAGGGCAACAACTCGATGCGGATCTTCCAGGAGGAGATCTTCGGCCCAGTGCTGTCGGTGACGAAGTTCAGCGACTACGACGACGCCATGAAGATCGCGAACGACACCCTCTACGGGCTCGGCGCGGGCGTGTGGTCGCGCGACACCAACACCGCCTACCGCGCCGGCCGTGACATCCAGGCCGGCCGGGTGTGGGTGAACAACTACCACAACTACCCGGCGCACTCCGCGTTCGGCGGGTACAAGCAGTCGGGTATCGGACGTGAGAACCACAAGATGATGCTCGACCACTACCAGCAGACCAAGAACGTGCTGGTGAGCTACTCGCCGGACGCCATGGGCTTCTTCTGATCGATCCGATCAGGAGACGCGCCGGCAACCGGCAGGAGAAGAGGACGACATGACGGAGATCAGCACGAGCACCCCGATTTCCACCTCCACGGATGTCACCGCCGAGGTGCCGGAGGTGCCGGGCTCCGGGACGACCGCTCGCGTCGCCCTGTCCCCACAGGCCGCCGATCTCCTCGTGACGCTCACCGAGATCCACGGCCCGCTGATGTTCCACCAGTCCGGCGGGTGCTGCGACGGCAGCGCCCCGATGTGCTACCCGGACGGGGACTTCAAGATCGGCGGGCACGACGTGCACCTCGGTGACCTCGAGGTCGAGGGCCTGGAGAAGCCGATCGGCTTCTACATGTCGGGCTCCCAGTTCGAGTACTGGAAGCACACGCACCTCACCGTCGACGTCGTCAAGGGACGCGGCAGCGGATTCTCGGTCGAGGCGCCCGAGGGCGTCCGGTTCATCATCCGCTCCCGGTTGTTCTCCGACGACGAATGGCGGGCCCTCGAGGGGCAGTGATCCACCGGTAGTTCCGTACGCCGAAGGGCACCTCCGAGCACGCAGCGCGTGACCCGGGGGTGCCCTTCGGTATGCCCGCACCCGATCTCGACGAGGAGACACCCATGGCCACCCCGAACCCCACCCTGCGCGAGCTGACCGGCATGTCCGGCGACCCCGCCCCCCTGAGCGGTTCCGCGCTGATCATGATCGACCTGCAGAACACCTACACCCAGGGCGTCATGGCGCTCGAGAACGTCGAGCCGGCGATCGAGGAGGCCGCCCGCCTGCTCGACCGCGCCCGTGCGGCCGGCACCACGATCGTGCACGTCCAGCACGAGGCGGGAGCGGGGACGCCCTACGACACGAACGCCGAGATCGGCGCGATCGTCGACGCCGTGGCCCCGAAGCCCGGCGAGCACCGCATCGTCAAGAACCTCCCCAGCTCCTTCGTGGGCACCGACCTCGAGGACCACCTGCGCGGTGCGGGCGTCACGAACCTGGTCCTCGCCGGTTTCATGACGCACATGTGCGTGAACTCCACGGCCCGCAGCGCCTTCAACCTCGGCTTCGCGCCGACGGTCGTCGCCGGCGCCACGGCGACGCGGGCCCTGCCCGGACCGGACGGGACCGTGCCGGCCGCATCCCTGCAGTCCGCGAGCCTGGCTGCGCTCTCCGACATGTTCGCCGTCGTGGTGCCGGACGCCTCCTCGGTCCCCGACTGACGCCCGACCACGTCCCCGCGCGACGGGGCAATCCCGCGGGGTCACGTGCGCCACACGATTCCCCGTGAGGTCGGCGATCACCGACACCGACTCGACATGACACACCATGCACATTTACGCTCCGCCGCGAACCATTCCGGAGATCACGACGTGGGGCGTCGCGTTCCCCGGGACTCCTGGGGGTCGTGGAAGGAAATCGACGCGTGGCGCAGAAAGTGGTCGTGTCCCTCGTGGACGATCTGGACGAGACCGAGGCCGACGAGACGGTCGAGTTCGGGATCGACGGGGCGACCTACGAGATCGACCTGTCGGACTCGAACGCCGCCAAGCTGCGTGATTCCCTCGGGGACTACATCGCGCACGCCCGGCGGCTCTCCGGACGCCGGCGTTCCTCGTCGCGGCCGGCCGCCGCGGCGCCCGCCCCGGCCGCACGCAAGACCGGCGGGCGGGCGTCGGTCGACCGCGAGCAGAACCAGGCGATCCGGGAATGGGCGCGCAAGCAGGGGATGACGGTCTCCGAGCGCGGCCGCATCCCTTCCGAGGTCAGCGAGGCCTATCACAAGGCGCATTCCTGATCGGTCCGCCCGCGCGTCGCGGAGCCCCGCCGGGCCGGGCGAGATCCGTGTCACCATGAACAGGTGCCGTCCGCCGTCCGGACCTACCGCGGGGCCAGCGCCGAGGAGCGCCGGGCGACCCGCCGGGCCCGCCTGCTCTCCGCCTGCCTGGACGTCGTCGGCGAGGTCGGCGTTCTCGGCGTCACGGTCGACGCCGTGTGCGCCCGGGCCGGGCTGACCAAGCGCTACTTCTACGAGACGTTCACCGACCGCGACGCCGCCCTCGAGGCGGTGACCGGCCACGTCTACGGCGGCCTGCACACCTCGATCGTCTCCGCACTCCGCCACGCCGAGGGGGACGGGCGGGCGCGTGCCGCGACCGCGGTGGAGGTCTTCGCCGCGACCCTCGACGCGGACCCGCGGATCGCCCGGCTCTACGCGGAGGCCCCCGGCCACCCGCGGCTGCTCGCGCGTCGCGACGCCGCGGTGGAGGAGTTCGCCGACCTCGTGCTCGACGACGTGCTCCGGCTCCCGCCGGGCGAGCGGGAGCAGGCGCGCACGGCCGCGGTCCTCGTGGTGGCGGGCACGACGCACGTCGTGACGCGGTGGCTCGCGGGCGGTGTGCCGTTCGAGCGGGACGAGCTCATCGAGGAGGTCCTGCGGATCGGGACCAAGCTCCTGGCCTAGGCACCTAGTACGCTTCCGCTTATGACCCTCGAGGTCGCCACCCTGCGCCGCTCGGTGCAGCGTCTGGCGCGTCGTCTGCGGACGCAACGACCCCACGGCCGGCTCACCGACGTCCAGCTCGCTCTACTGGCCGCGATCATGGACGCCGGTCCGCAGCGACCCGCCGACCTCGCGGCGCGTACGCGGAGCACGCCGCAGGCGCTGACGCGGCCGCTGGCGGCGCTCACCGCCGACGGGCTGCTCGAACGGCGACCGGACCCCGACGACGGTCGTCAGCAGGTATTGACGATCGCGCCGGAGGGGTGGTCGGCGCTCGCCGAGGACGCGGCCCCGCGCGACGCCTGGCTGGACCGCGCGCTGGCCGAGCTCACCGACGCCGAGCGGGACGTGCTCGCCATCGCCGCCAGGCTCCTGGACCGGCTGGCCGCCCACCCCGACCTCGCCGAGGAGGACCCCCGATGAGCACGCCGGCCACCGCGATCGACCCGCCGGTTCCGGAGGCGGCCCCACGACGTCCGGCGTGGTGGCCGGGGATCGTCCTCGCGGCGCTGGTCACCGCCCTCACGACGGGGTGGGGCCTCACGCGCGACCCGCTCGAGCCCTACTACGCCGCCTCGGTGCGGGCGATGGCCTCGAACTGGCACGCCTTCTTCTTCGGCGCGTTCGACCCCGCGGCCACCGTCACGATGGACAAGCTGCCCGGCGCGTTCTGGGTGCAGGCGCTGCTCGTGCGCGCCCTCGGGCCGGCCCCGTGGGTCATGGTGGCGCCGCAGGTCGTCGAGATGACCGCGGCCGTCGTCGTGCTCGCCCTCGCGGTGCGCGCCCTCGCCGGTCCGGCGGCGGGCACCGTCGCCGCGGTCGTCCTCGCGCTCAGCCCGGCCGCGGTGGCCGTGGGCCGCGGCAACGTCGCCGACCCCTTGATGATCCTGGCGCTCGTGGCCGCGACCTGGGCCACGGCGCGGGCGTTGTCGTCCGCCCGGGCCGTCGGGTGGCTCGCCCTCGCCGGGGTGTTCGTCGGGCTGGCCTTCCAGGCGAAGATGGCCGCCGCCTGGCTGGTGCTGCCCGCGCTGGCGGTGGCGTTCCTCGTGGCGGGTCCGGGGACGTGGCCGCGGCGGATCGGTGCGACGGCGGCGGCCGGCGCCGTGACGGCGGTGGTGTCGCTGGCGTGGACGGTGGCGGTGTCGGCCGTCCCGGCGGCCGCGAGGCCGTGGGTGGACGGCAGCACCGACGACTCGCTGTGGCAGCAGACCTTCGTCTACAACGGCCTGGGGCGCCTCGGGGCGCAGAACCCGCTGCAGGTACTCGCGGGTCAGGGGCTCGCGCTCACCGCGCCGGGGACCGACTCGGGTCCGTCCTGGGACCGGCTGGTCGTGGGCGCCCTGGCGCGGTCGGCGGGCTGGCTGCTGCCCGCGGCCGTGCTCGCCGTCGTCGTCGGGCTGTGGACCCTGCGTCGGGCCCCGCGCACCGACCTGCGGCGGGCGGCCTACCTGCTCTTCGGGCTGTGGCTGGTCGTCTACGGCCTCGCGTTCAGCGCGGGCGCGGTGGTCAACGTCTACTACGTGGCGAGCCTCGCGCCCGCCGTCGCGGGCGTGCTCGGGGTGGCGTTCGTCCACGTCCGGGCCGCGCGCGGGACGGCCGGGGCGCGGGTGGCGACCGCGCTCGCCGTCGTCGTGACCGTCGCCTACGGGGCGGTCCTGGTGCTCCACTCGGAACGTCCGCTGATCACCCCGGTCGTCCTCGCCGTCGTGCTCGGGCTCGTCTCGGCGGGGCTGGTGGCGACCGCCCGGCGGGGCGCGTTCGTCGTCGGGCTGGTGGCGGTGCTGGTCCTGCCGGTCGCGGCGACGGCGTGGCTGCTCGCCCTGGGCGGAGGGGCCTTCGACACGCCTCTCGAGACCGCGCGTGAGGTCCGGGCGGTCCGGGTGCTGCTCGTCGCGGCGCCCCGCGTCGCGGCGGCCACCCTTCCCGGACTGGAGCACGTCCGAGGTGGGGCGCCGGACCTGATGGCGGTGCAGTCCTCGGCGGTCGCCTCGGTCTTCGCCTACCCCACGGGCGAGGAGGTCCTCCCGATCGGCGGGTTCACCGGGACCGGTCCCTCACCGACGCTGGACCAGCTGCGCGCCGACGTCGCCGCGGGCCGGTTCCACGTCGTGCTCTCGTTCCCGGGCATGGACCCGCGGCTCGTCTGGGTGGACCAGCACTGCCGGGCGCTGCCCTCGAAGGACCCGACGTTCCGGGTGCACGAGTGTTAGGTGCGCGCCGTGCTCACGAGGCGGAGCCACCTTCGAACAGCACGCTCACGGACTCGCCGTTGTGGATCCGCCGCATCGCCTCGGCGAGCGCAGGGGCGACGGACACGATCGTGAACTTCTCGTGGGGCCCGGTGCTCGGAGCCGGCACGGTGTCGGTGCAGAAGATCTCGGTGACGGCGTCGCGCTCGGCGATCCGGTCCAGCGCGCCCTCGGTGAACAGCCCGTGCGTGCACGCCACCCGCACCGAGGCGACGTCGTACTCCTCGAGGCGGTCCAGCAGCTCGATGATCGTCGAGCCGCGCGCGATCTCGTCGTCGAGGACGATCACGTCGCGCCCCCGGACCTCGCCGATGATCGAGGAGATCTCGACCTTGTCGTCCGGCATGCGCTGCTTGGCGGCCGCGGCGACCGGGACGGGGTGCCCCGGCGTCCCGAGGATGCGGGCGAACTTGCTCACCTCCTTGGCGTTCCCGAAGTCGGGCGAGACCACGACGGCGTTCGCGAGGTCCAGCCCGCGCAGGTGGCCCGCCAGCTCGTAGAGCGCGTGCAGGTGGTCGACCGGCACCGAGAAGAAGCCGTGGACCTGCGGGGAGTGCAGCGTCATCGTCAGGACGCGGTCCGCGCCGGCCGCGACGATCTGGTCGGCCACGAGGCGGCCGCCGATCGAGATCCTCGGCGCGTCCTTCTTGTCGGACCGGGCGTACGCGTAGTGCGGCATGACGGCGGTGATCCGCGCGGCCGACGCGCCCCGGGCCGCGTCGATCATCAGCAGCAGCTCCACGAGGTGCTCCTGCACCGGCGGCACGAGCGGCTGGACGAGGAACACGTCGCGCTCGCGGCAGTTCGCCTGCAGCTGCACCTCGAGGCAGTCGTTCGTGAAACGGGTGAGCCGGGAGGGCGAGAGCGGGACCTCGAGCTGGCGGCAGATCGCGGTGGCGAGCCCGGGGTGCGCCGAGCCGGAGAAGATCGTCATGTCGCGCACGGGGGATCCCCCTGGGGTCCGCGGTCGTCGGCCGCGAGGTCACGGTAGCCCGGGTGCACGCCGGGGGTGAGCCCTTCGGCGGTGGCGACGCGGCCGAGCAGCCCCGCGAGGGTGCCGCGCTCCGCGGGCGTGAGCGCCGTCAGGAGCGCGGCCTCGTGCTCGGCGGCGACGCGTCCGAGGTCGTCGAGCAGTGCCTCGCCCGCCGGGGTCAGGTGGACCGCGTACAGCCGCCGGTCGTCGGGGTTGCGGCGGCGCTCGAGCACGCCCCGCTGCTCGAGCGCGTCCACGAGCGCGACGAGCCGCGTGGCGGGCGTGCCCAGCGTGGCGGCGAGGGCCTGCTGGCTCCGCCCGCCCTCCTGCGCGACCGCCCGGAGGAGGCCGGCCTGCGGCGGCGTCAGGTCGAGTGCGGCGACCCGCTCGCCGAAGCGGCGCGCGGCGTGAGTGCCGAGCTGGGTCAGCAGGAAGGCGGCACCGGTCGGCCGTCGGTCGTCCACGGGGGCGATGGTAGCGCTTGACTTATCGTGTCAGAGATGTAATCGTTATGTCTTGTAACGATACTCGACGCGAAGGAACCACGATGACCGACCCCGGCACCCACACCCGCCGCGGCGGGCCGCCCCTGCTCGCCCCCGGCCTCGTCTGGGCCGCGCTGACGCTGGTGACCCTCGCCCTCTACACCGGGGCCCGTCCCGGCGCGGACCCGGCGACGACGCTCGCCCTGCTCCGCGACCACACGACGACCGCGGAGCTCGCCGCGACCGTCCTGCTCGCCTCGGCCGTCCCGTTCGCGGTGTGGACCGCGACCGTCCACCACCGTCTGCACCGGCTCGGCCTCCGTGTCGCCGGGCCGACGCTCGGACTGGCCGGCGGGCTGCTCGCCGCCACGATGCTCGCGCTCTCCGGGGTCGCGGGGTGGGCGGCCGCCGCGACCGCGGCGCTCGTGCCCGACGCGACCGGCCCCGTCGTCGCGCTGGGTCAGGTGTCCTTCGCGGCGGGCGGCCCCGGCTTCGTCGTCGCCTTCGGCCTGCTCATCGCCGGCGTCTCCGTCCCGACGCTGCTGGGGCGCATCGGGCCGCGTCCCCTCGCCGTCGCCGGGCTGGTGCTCGCCGGGGTCGCGGTGGTGGCCGTGCTCTCGCTCGTCGTCACCCCGCTGTCGTTCCTGCTCCCGGTGGTCCGCTTCGGCGGGCTCGTGTGGCTGGTGTGGACGAGTGCCGTGCTGCCGGTGACACGGCGGCGGGTCGCCGCCGGCGAGGTGCGCGAGCCGGAGGCGGCCCGATGAGCGGCGTCGTGCGGGGAGGACCGGCAGCATCTGCCGCTGCCGGGGCGGCTCCCGGCCGTTTTCCCCGATCCGGGCGTTCTCCCTCCGCGAACACCGTCACGGAACAGCGGCCGACCCGCCATCGTTGGTGAGAACACGGTGACCAGCGGGTGACCGTGCGGGGTGGGCGCGAGCGCACCCCGACCACGTGCATCCACGTGGTCGCCGTCACGGTGCTGCAACCGGCGACACCCGGTCGCGGTGCCCACGGCGACTAGGATGGTCGTACGGTGTCGAGTCAACGCGCTCCGGGTGCGCCCGGGTCGTGGGGGCACCAGCCAGGGTCCGTGCGGGCCACGTCGGCAACGGCGGGGCGGTGTGCGGGAGTCCGCCGGCGCAGCAGTCAGGAGTGACGAATGTTCGAGAGGTTCACCGACCGCGCGAGGCGGGTGGTCGTCCTGGCCCAAGAAGAGGCCAGGATGCTCAACCACAACTACATCGGGACCGAGCACAT